>JBAYXD010000006.1:0-37189 GCA_041673725.1 Bacilli bacterium
GTGGTTAGTCATGGGAAGACACTCGAGCATTTATGAGTATAAACTAAACGAGACTATGAATAAACATTAAATTTCTTTAAAATTAACAGCTTTATCGCTTATATGAACTTTAAAATATCGGTTTTCAGGATAATTCTTAGCTAAATATTCATCAAATTTTGGAACAAAATCATTTTTAATAAAACATAAACATGTTCCCTTAAATCCACCGCCATGAATACGAATTGCACCATCTTTACCAATAAATTTAGAAACATCATCAACAATATTTTGCATTGATCCTTTATATTCACCTTTTACATAGGTATTTTCTAGATTCACTTTGCTACTATATTGACTGTTTCTAATACAACCTAAGAAATCTTCTAAATTGTTATCTTCAATAGCTTTACAAGCATAACGGACATTATTATTTTCTATGAAGAAATGTTTTGCTTTTCGCTTAACTTCATCTGTACAATCAAGTTTATCAATTCGGTCATAGACATTAAGCACATTGACATCTCTTAAAAATTCTTTGCCTTCGAGTTTTTCGGCAACTTCATGCATTGCTGCAGGAATTGCTGCATAAAGATGAGTTAAACTACTATGATTTCCAATAGATTTAATTAAATATAAAGTAACTGGGAATTTAAAATCTAACGCCTTTAATGTTGGATTTTTAATATCTTTAAAATCAATAAAACTGCAATTGCCAAAACTTGTTCCTATTTGATCAAGTAAACCACAAGGTTTATGGAAATAATTATTTTCACTAAATTGTCCATTTTGAGCAATTAATAATGGGCTAACTTTTCCATCGTTATATAAGTAAGAAATTATGTAACCAAATAAGGATTCAACGGCAGCACTGCTAGAAACTCCACTACCATCTGGAAGTTCGCTATCCATATAAATATCAAATCCACCAATCTTGAACCCTTCTTCTTTCATCTTAAAAAGGACGCCTTTACATAAAGCTAATGTTGTAGAATATTCACTTTCTTTTTTCTCTAAATCATTAACATTAAATGTAATGAATGGAAAACCTTTCGATTGAATATTAACTTTTTCACTATTCTTCGTAACAACACCACGAATACGTAATGAGCAATTTGCAACCAAACATAATCCATGATTATGGTCAGTATGGTTACCAATTATTTCAAAACGACCACCAGTATCAATATAATATTTTGGAGAATTTCCAAAGTATTTTTTAAATCCATTAACTAAATCAATCTCTTGAATCATAAGTGCATTCCTCCAATAAATTTATCAAGTCCTAACTTACCAACAACATTATCTTTAAATACAGCAGTATTAATTAAAATTCCTTTGCAAACATTATTGATGTATTCACGAATATCTTTATCAATAGTAGCTGGATTATAGTTCTTATCTAATTCATTAATCATTGGTAAGAATGGTTCTAAATCTGGGTATTTTTCAATAATAGATTCCTTATTATATTGTTTACTTAAACAATCTTTAATTTCATTACTTTGTCTTACAAGTCTTGCAGGTAAAATAAATAATCCCATTGCTTCAATAATTCCAATACCCTCTTTTTTAATCATATGGTATTCAGGATGAGCATGGAATATTCCATCAGGATATTCTTTGTTACATTTATTATTTCGCAAAATTAAATAAAGCATATACTTATTGCCTTCTTTACGAATTGATGGAGTAACTGTATTATGTCTTCCTTCAATATCGAAACCAACAATATTATTTAGTGGATCATTATAATTTCTCCACGTAGTAAGTATCTCATTGGCTAGATTAATTAATTCGGTTTTATCTTCGCTTTCAATCAATAAAGTACTATTATACCAATCCAATTTGTATAAATTGCATTTATGATAACGCGTTAATTTATATTCTTTAACTGGTTTTTGTTTCATAACTGGAAGAAGGTGTTCGCCACCTTGATAGTGTTCATGATTTAATATTGAACCACCAACAATTGGCAAATCAGCATTGCTACCAATAAAGAAACATGGAAATTGATCTACAAAATCAGCTAAGCATTCAAAAGTATGCCTATCAATTTTCATGTTTGTATGTCCTTCTTTTAGGACAATACAATGCATATAGAAATAACCATAAGGTGAATATTGTAAATACCAGGTTTCACCACCTAATTTTAAAGGAATTAAACGTATATTTTCTCTTGCAGGTTGTTTATCATTTCCAAAAAAACCAATGTTTTCATGACATAATAAACACTTTGGATATTTCTCGTCTTCATCGTCTTTTTTGCTTAAGAGCTTAGCAATATCTTTATTGTTTTTTTCAGGTTTAGATAAGTTTACACTAATCTCTAAATTCTTATCTTCCCAATCAGTGTCCCATAAAAGATTTCGATCAATTTTTGTTTTAGCAATATAATCATTTTTAATCGATAAATTATATAAATAATCTAAAGCTTTTCTTGGAGATTCAACTTTTAGTTTATTGAATCTATCGATGACTAAAGATGGATTTGGCGAAACTATTCCCATTAGTTTAGTTGTGAATAATTCTGCGTCATGTTCAGACTTATTGCATTCATGCATAAGGTAATCTTTAATCTTAGAAACAAGTTCATCAGGAACTTGCATATTTTCGATTTTCTTTAAATCCACTGGGGATTCGTTAGGTTTTTTGAGATTTAACTCACCTAAAAGGATGTTTTTAAAATATAAAGCATCGTCTTCTTTCATATATAAATGAAAACGTGCATAAGTGATTAATTCGTTTACTGTATCTTCAATCATAATTACTTTCTAAGGTCTTTAAACTTTAAAAGAATAAAGTGCTTATACTTATCTCCTTTTCTTACAATTAATGAGTCGTGATCTAAATCATAAAGTTGAGGTTCAAGAGCAATCGCTCTTCTTCCATTATCTAAAGTTTTAAATTGAAAGAATTTTACAGGATTATGGAAATTATCACAGAAGATATTAAGTGTTGGATAATCTGTGAACATTGATAACTTAACATCTTTATTTTTCATAACAACTTGTGGCTTATTAGTCATAATGTTATTAAATATAAAAGTGTTATCAATTGTTTTAATCCAAGTCTTCTTTTCAATATAATCAAGTCTTTGCTTTAACTTAGTAGCTCTTTCAAAATCAAGGTACCATGGTACTTTATTGGTATTTGTAATAAATACTGTATTATCAATTTCACCATATTTATTAGCGTTAACTTTAAGTGTATAGTCGCTAACATCAGGAGAATTGAACAAATTATAATAGTTATGATTTGAAATATTTAATAAAGTTTTGGTATTTGTGGTTCCTTTATAAATCATTCTAAAATTATTAGTTTTTTTATAGATTTCATAAATAACTTTAATTTTAGCAACACCTGGGAATCCATTATCATTATTACGACTAGTAATTGAAAAAATAACATCTAACTTTTCTTTATATTCTTTGACTTCATATTTCCAAGGTCTAAACGAAAGAGAATTAATTTCTCCACCATGTAAACTATAGCCTGCGGTCGTTTCTTTTAAGTGATATGGTTCACCATCAATATCACCTTCACATCTTATTCTACCAGCAACACGAGCAAGTGTTTTACCATAAAAACATGGTTGATGTAACCAAGTATCTTTATCTTCTATTTCAAGAATCATTGGTAAGTCATCATATCTTAGCTTAAAGACACCTGCACCAAAGTTTGATAACGTGGCTTTTAACTTATCACCATTATCGATATCAATAAATACAACTTCATCATTATGTTTTGTTATCTGGTATTTCATAAATTTCCATCTCCTTAATTATTATAATAAATTATTAAATATTTATTTTGAAAAAAGCATTTTTTACATTAAATATATTGAATTTTTAAATTTCCCCATTAAAAAAGCGACTTTTTAGTCGCTTTTAATGTTGTTAATCAGCTAAGGTTCCCATTGGATCCCATGGACTGAGAACAACAGGTTTTGTATTGTAAGCTGCAATTTCTTCGGCAGTAAGGTATTTCTTTAAAATAACTGCTTGATAGACATAAGTATCAAACCAAGTAGATGACATAATAAAATAGCCTTTATTACCAATTGCGTCGCCCCAACTGTTTTCGACTTTCCATTTTGTAGCAACACTACCTTTTAAGTTTACACCAGTTAAGCACATTGCATGATTCATTGCGCTAGCATAATAATCAAGCATTCCGGCTTTATCAAACTTAATATCAAAAGCAAATGCTGACATATAATCATATCCTTGATCATCCCAAACACCATTAACTCTATCACCATAAGCACCAACATCACTACCAAACCAAACGATGTCTCCACCTTTAATTTGATTAATGATTAATTCCTTAATTCTTTCCATAGGAAGATTAAGGTGAGTGACTGGTTTACCTTCGATAACATTTCCAAGGTAATCAATTGTGTAACTCTTCATATATGGTTTGTCTTGAGTTGGTGAATTAATTAAAGAAACATATTCATCAATTGTAGTTCCGATATATTTATCAAAGAATGATTTTGGAGTATATCCAGTTTCAATATGATATTTCTTATCTTTATCAGTATATTCAAAATCAAATTGAGTTGGTGGAACGCCAAAACAATTAGCAAGTAAACTATAAACCTTATCAATAGTTTCTTCTTTTAAAGCTTGAACTTCTTTATCTTTACCTTCATGAGCAAGTTTTTGAGCTTCAAACGCAAATTGACGAACATAAGAATTGATTAATTGATCACTATATCTTGTATTGCTTGATTGAAATGTTTCTTCAAAAACGCCTTGAGGAACAACACCATATTTAACAACAAGATTTCTAAACATATCCCATTGTCCTCCATCACCAACACCATTTTGTAATAAATACATTAATGTACGATCATCGTGCTTAACATCAATTAAATCAATAATTGAAGCAAGAAGATAATTTGTTTTTTCTAGTTTATCAAAGAAAGCTACATAATTTTGCGATAATTCAAAATGTTCTAAATTACATTTCTTAGCAATGATTTCTCTAAGAACATTCAAACCAGCAAATATCCAGCATCTTCCGCTAGCTTTTTGGTTAGCAACAGGTAAAGTTTTAATTTCATCAGAGAAGTTAGGTAATGTTTCAACTCTATTCTTTGAATCACTTACAACAGTAGGAATATCTGTTTTTGAAAGAGCATGACGTAAAATTACGTTTTGTGGTCTAGCAAAATAATAACGTCCAAGTTCGGTATATTCCTCACTATTTATAGACTGTTCATTTATATCGATTTTCTTCATAAAAATCCTCCATCTTTTTTAGACTAATGTATTTTATCATTATTTAATATTTAACACAAAACTATCGCAACAACGAAATCAAAAAATAACAATTGTTAGTGAAAATGCAAACTATACTTTTTTGTATTTGTTAAAAATAGTCTTCCACTCGACTTCATCATCTATATTTATGATAGTCCTTTTATAATTAAGAGAATCATAGTTGCCATAATAACGATAATAAGTATCATTATATTCTTTACAAGTTCCTCCATCGTAAAAAAATAAAATACTATAAGAACCCATAGTTTGAATGTTTCCCAACTGAACAAATGGGTTATAAGCAACTGAAAAACTTAAATTTGATATGTCTTTTGAAATGTTTTTTATAGTCAAATCATCTTCATAATAGAAATCAACTTCACCAATTAATGAATTTTGAGAAAAGCCTATCTTCTTAGCTTTGCTACATTCGGAATACGAAAAATTTACGTGGATTTTAAAAAAGGTGGAACATACTAATGTAACACAAAAAAATGCGATTATTCCGGTTAATGTTATCAAAACTTTTTTCCTTTTGTTCATAAAACAAAATACTCCATCAATTTATCAGAACAAAAAACCTCCCCGTCTTTAATAAATTCTTCAGACTCGGCATTATAAATAATGTCGTCTATTATTCCATTTTTTTCAACAACAAAAGATGAGGCAAAAAAACTTATTCCTATTAATATTAATGATTTCATGTTTTTATTTTAGCACAACAATACTATGGTCTCTATTAAAAGCAAGAATCAATAAACCATTGAAAATAACCAACGTTAATGATTTAATCATTACGATGAAAATAAATTTAAACCAATTAGAACAACAAAAATTCGAACATTTGCTTGATACAAAAGAAATAAATATTAGCTTAGCTGATATGTATTTAGATTACCTTGAAAATAATCCATATTCTATTGATGGTAATGCTATTAAATCCATGCATGCGACATCAAATGATTATGCATTTTTCTTATGTTTAATGAATGTATTAGAGATTGATTTATCCGATAAGGAAAACATGAATATTGCAACGAATAATATTCTTCCTGGAATTAAAGAACTTGATGCAAAAAAATATGAAAATAATGAATACTACAAAGAGATCAAAGTAAATGATGAAAAATATAAAGATTTGGAACTAAAAACATTATCTTATGAGCCTTTTGAAGGTTTTTCTTCAAGCGATTTAACAATTAACCAAGATAATTACTATAAAGAAACCACAAATATTGGTTTCTTTAATCAAAAATTTGATTATTTAGCCATTTTACAAAATAACGAAATTTGGATGAGTATTACACCTAATGAAATTGAAACTATGAAAGACCCAATTGCAAAAGCAAGCGGTAATATAGTGACTTTTGGTTTAGGATTAGGCTATTTCGCATATATGACTTCTTTAAAAAATGATGTTAAATCAATAACCATAATTGATAATAATCAAAATTTGATAGATTTATTTAAAACAAAAATTTTGCCTCAATTTAAGTACCAAGAAAAAATCAAAATTATAAATGCGGATGCAATTAACTTTTTAACCTCATCAAATATGTCTAAATTTGATTATGCTTTTATTGATTTATGGCATAACCCAAACGATGGAATAGACCTATATCTTAATTTCAAGAGCAAAGAAAAAAATTATACTCACACTACATTTACTTATTGGTTAGAAACCGGGATTCTTGCCCTTCTTAGACGTTGTTTAATTTCTTTAATTGATGAAGAAATTCAAGGAAGCACCGATTCTGATTACGAAAAATCAGAAATTGAAACAGATACGATTATAAACAAACTTCATTTTTATTTATCAGATTACAAAATCAATTCCTACGAAGATATTAAAAAACTCTTAAGTGACGAATCACTCAAGAGTATTGCAAATAATCTCTACAATTAATTATTTTTTAAGTTCTTCTACAATTAATTTATTAGCAACTCCAGGATTTGCCTTTCCTTGAGTTTTTTTCATAACTTGACCCATAACAAATCCTTGGGCTCTAGTTTTGCCAGCTTTAAAATCTGCTGGTAAACTTGGATTTTCTTTAATGACTTCTTTAATAATATCTAAAATAGTAGATTCATCGTTTATTAAAGTTGCACCAAGTTCTTTTTTGAAGATTAAAGGTGATTTGTTTTCTTTAACAACACTTTCAAAAATCTTCTTGCCTTGCGATGAGTTAATTTCCTTATTTTCAAGAAGTTCAACAAGTTCGTTAATATATTTTGGTTCGACCTTAAATTCCGTAATATTCTTATTTTCTTTATTCAAAATTGAAAGAACATTAGAAATCATGAAGTTAGCAATTGATTGATAATGCTTCGAAAATTTAGCACATTCATCGAAATAATCTGCTAAATTCTTATCACTAAGCAAAATCTTAATATCAGTTAGTTCAATGCCATAATTCTTAGTAAACCTTGCAAGCTTTTGATCATATAATTCAGGACAAGTATTTATTGCGTCTTCAATAAACTCTTTTGATAATTTAATTGGAGCAATATTTGGTTCGGTAAAATACTTATAATCAACAGCATCAGTTTTGATACGCATGGTAACTGTTTCTTTTTTACCCTCATCAAATCTACGAGTTTCTTGAATAACTGGAATTCCCATTAATAAACTCTCAGATTGTCTTTTAATCTCATAGTCCAAAGCTTTTTCTATATCAACAATAGAATTAAGGTTTTTAACCTCAACTTTAGTCCCAAGTTTATCAACACCATATGGACGAATAGAAATATTAGTATCGCAACGCATACTTCCATTTTCCATCTTGCCATCACTAACATCAGCAAAAGTTACGATTTCTCTTAACTTTTCAACGTACTTTCTAGCTTCTTCTCCAGTACGAATATCAGGCATAGTAACAATCTCAATTAAAGGCACTCCAGCACGATTATAATCAAGCAAAGAATAAGAAGAAAAATGTAATTGTTTACAAGTATCTTCTTCCATGTGAATACGTTCAATTCTAATCTTTTTAATTTTTCCACCAACTTCAATTTCAACATAACCATTTCGACCAATTGGTCGGAATTGTTGAGTAATTTGATAGCCTTTTGGTAAATCACTATAGAAATAATTCTTACGTTCAAAATATAAAGTATCATCAATTGTCATATGTAAGGCATGAGCAATACGAAGCGCTTTTCTAACCGCTTCTTTATTAACTCGAGGCATCGTTCCAGGAAAAGCCATATCAAGCAAAGCAACTTCGGTATTAGGTTCTTGTTCTGCTAAATTTGGCGCACTAGAAAACATCTTTGATTTTGTATTTGTTTCAATGTGGGTTTCAAGACCAATAACTGCTTCAAAATTCATATTATTTATCCTCCCCATGTTTCATATTTATATCTAAACCTTTTAAGTTAGTAAAATCTTCAAGAGCTAAACCAATATCAAAAACATCCTTTTCATCGAATGGTTTAGAAGTAATGTTTACACCAAATGGCATACCATCTTTAAATCCAAGAGGAAGCGTCATTGATGGGAATCCACCAAAATTACCAAAAGCTAAATAGTTATCAGCAAGTAAATAAGTATCACTTAATTTATCGCTTGCTTCATTAAATTTAGGAGCAGTTTTTGGAGCTGCTAATAAGTAAATTGCATCATACTTTTTAAATACTTCATTAAAAGCATCAACAATCATATGTCGAGCCTTTTGTGCTCTTAAAAATAAATCGTGTTGATTATCGCTCATTAAGGAGTAAGAACCAATAACAAATCTACGCTTAATTAAAGGTGAGAATCCTCTAGTTCGTGAATTATACATAACTTCTTGATATGTATTTCCACCATAATTTGGGCCAAACTTAATACCATCCAAGTTGGCATTATTACTTGTCGCTTCAGCGCAACTAATAATGAAATAAGCTGGATATATGGTACTTAATAATGTCGCATCCATGCTAACCATATCCACAACAGCACCTTTTCCTTTTAAAAATTCAATTGATTCATCAAACTTCTTAGCCAAAACTGGATCTTTAATTGAAGTACTTATTTCTTTTATAACGGCAATCTTTTTGCCCTTAATATCTTTAGAAACTTCTTTAAAATAATCATCTCTTTTATGATAGGTATTTGTTGCATCATTATCATCGCGTTTACTTAATAAATTTAAAGCTAAAGCACTATCTTCAACCGATTTTGTAAAATATCCAACATGGTCTAAAGATGGAGCAAATGGGAATAATCCATAACGAGAAATTAAACCCCAAGTTGGTTTCATTCCAACTAGGCCAACATTATTTGCTGGTTTTCTAACTGAATCTCCAGTATCGCTACCTAAAGAAAATGGAACAACACCAGCGGCTACACTAACCGCACTGCCACAACTTGATCCACCAACCATATGCTCATGTGAGGCATCATATGGATTATAAGTTATTCCCTTATGACCAGTCGTTCCAGTGCCACCCATTGCTAGTTCATCTAGAGTCGCTTTAGCAATTAAAACCGCATTTGCATCATTAAGATACTTAATAACAGTGGCATCAAATAATGGAATATATCCATTTAAAATATTACTGCTTCCAGTGGTTTCAATTCCTTTTGTTGAAAAGCTATCTTTTGCAACATAAGGAATTCCAAAGAAATAATTATCTTTTGGAACTGGCAATTTATCAAGTTCAGTAGCCTTTTTTATCGCACTTTCATCAAGAATTAATTCAAAAGCATTATCTGAGTTTTCGTGAGCTCTTTTTAATGCTTCTTTTGTTAACTCTAAAACACTAACTTTTTTACTTAATAAGGCTTCGTGTATTTCAACGATTGTTTTATCTAAATAATTCATATCTATAAAACCTTTGGAAGTTTAATTTGTCCATCTTTAACGCTTCCTGCATTCTTTAAAGCATCTTCTTTTGATAATGGCTTTTCTGGAATGTCCTCTCTTAAGCAATCAATAGTTACTTCAAATGGAAAAGTCATTGGTGTTGAATCATCAACACCTTTAATCTTTCCGATTAATTCAAATTGTTCTTTTATAATATGAAATTCATCAAGAAGCGTGTTGTACTCTTCATCTGACATATCAAAAAGTAAACGATTTGCAGCATCTTTTAGAACTTCTTTATTTACTGCTCTCATTTTTTTCTCCTTCTAAAATTTTAATTAATTCTTCTTCACTTAATATCTTTATACCAAGAACTTGAGCTTTTGTTAATTTACTTCCAGCTTCGGTTCCTGCGATGACATAATCAGTTAGTTTTGATACTGATCCACTAACATGAGCCCCTTTATCTTCAAGTAACTCGGTTAATTCTCTTCTCCCATAGGATACAAGAGTACCAGTCAAAACTACTGTCTTATTATAGAAGAATCCTTCATTATTTACATTAGTTATGCCTAAATACTCCATATTTAAATTTTGATTCTCTAATTTAGAGAGCAAATCAATATTCTTAGGATTTCTAAAATATTCATAAATTGATTTAGCAACAACTTCACCAACATCACTTAATTTTAATAAGTCTTCTTCATTTGCTGCCATTAAAGCACTCATTGATTTATAGTATTTTGCTAATTCTTTAGCCATCTTACTACCAACTTCTTTGATGCCTAAACCAAATAAGAGTTTCTCTAAACTATTATGTTTACTAACCTCGATGGAATTAAGTAAGTTATCAACAGATTTATTACTCCAACCATCAATATTCATTAATTCTTCTTTATGATTTTTAAGCAAGAATATATCTTCAATATTTTTTATAAACCCTTGAGCAAAGAATTCTTCACAAGTCTTTTCTCCAAGCCCTTCGATATCCATCGCATCTTTGCTTGCAAAGTGAATAAGACTTTCGATATTCCTTGATGGACAATTTTCATTTGGGCAGAAATGCATATTCTCAATTTTAACAAGAGGAGTCCCGCATTCTGGACAATTTGTAATCATCTTATAATCTTTTTCGTTTCCTGTTCTTCGTTCAATTACTGGCCCAACAACTTCAGGAATAACATCTCCTGCTTTTCTTAAGACAACAAAATCACCTACTTTAAGTCCTTTTTCAGTGACGAAATCTTCGTTATGTAAAGTAGCTCTTTGAACAGTTGAGCCAGCAACACGAATTGGGTCAAGCACCGCGTTAGGGGTAATTTTTCCTGTTCTACCAACTGTATAAACTATATCTTCAAGTTTAGTAATTACTTCCATTGGTGGGAATTTATAAGCAATTGCCCATTTTGGAGTTTTAGCAGTAATACCAATCTCGTTATATAAATCAAATTCATTAGTTTTTAAAACAATTCCATCAATATCATATGGTAATGAACTACGTTTTTTAGTGTATTCTTCAATATAAGCTAAAATTTCTTTTTCACCAGTAACAAGTCTTCGATCTTTATTGGTTTTAAAACCTAATTCATCAAGTTTTTTAAGGGCTTCAAAATGCGTTTTAATACCAAAATCACTAGCATTAGTAAAGTAGTACCACCAAGCATCAAGCTTACGAGATTTAGCAATTGAACTATCTAAATTCCTTATTGAACCAGCCGCAGCATTACGCGCATTAGCAAGTAATGGTTCATTATTTTTAGCTCGTTCAGCATTTAATTCTTCAAGAGATTTTTTAGGCATATAAACTTCGCCACGCACTTCAACATGACCTGGTAAATTTATATGGGTTGGAATCGAAGGAATTGTTAAGACGTTATTTGTAACATCTTCACCTACCATTCCATCGCCTCTAGTAGCACAATATTGTAACTCGCCATCCTCATAAACAAGCGACATAGCAAGTCCATCAATTTTAAGTTCAGCACAATAAGTTACATCTTTTTTATTTATTGCTTCACAAACTTTTTTATTCCAATCAAGCAATTCATCTTCATTAAAAACATCAGCTAAAGACATCATTTGTTTTTCGTGATTTATTTTTTTAAAGCCTTTTAAAACAGTTCCACCAATTCTTTGGGTTGGACTATTTCTTGTTATTAATTCAGGAAACTCTTTTTCAATAGCTTCAAGTTCTTGATATTTACTATCATACTCTTCATCAGTAACTGAAGGATTATCTAAAACATAGTATTCATGGCTATATTTTTCAAGAATCTTCACCAATTCTTCATGTTTAAATTTTGCTTCAATAATATCCATAATTAATTACCTGCTCCTGATTTTTTAGATAGTTTTGGATGAGATCCAACTAACTTTTTAATACCAAAATCTTTGAAATTAACCGTAATTATATCATCTTCAACTTTAATAACATCGCCTTCGCCAAATAATTCATGAATTGCAACATCTCCAACATGCCAATTAATACCATTTTTCTTGTTATTAATTATTGGAATATTTTGTTCATACCCACTATTATTATCGTCTTCATTATTAAGTGGTCCTTCGTAATAATATTTTCTTCCGTTTGATGAGCCAAAAGAATCGGTATTCCTTCTTCCAAAACCCCCATAGGATTGAGGTTTTAACCCCATTTCTTTTATAAATCTTGATGGAACACTATTTGTTCCACTCGAAAAACTATAATCACAATTATAGCTTAAAAATAACTGTTTCTTCGCTCGCGTACATGCGACATAGGCTAAACGACGTTCTTCTTCTAATGCTTTTGGTGATTCACTTAAAGCACGATTATTTGGGAATACGCCTTCTTCAAGTCCCATAAGGAAAACATAATCAAATTCTAGCCCTTTTGCCGTATGGATTGTCATTAAAGACACTGAATCGCTATTATCTATATCATCTTGTGCACTATATAAAGTTACATTTTGTAAGTATTCCGTAAAGTTACTCTCTGGATTCTCTTTTAAATAATCACGAATATCATTTATGAGAGCATTAACGTTAAGGAGCTTATCTTTGGTTTCATCTTTTTCTTCAAGAAAATCTTTATAATCAATGCTTGTAATAAATTCATCAAGGACCTCACTATAAGCTTCACCATTTTCTAAAAGTCTGGCTTTTGTTTTTTGCATAGCACCAAATAATGGTTCTAAAGAGGATAAAACTCGAGATTGTAATTTAGTATCTCGTTTATCCAAAGTTTTTAAATATTTAATCATCGAAACATGATTTTCATTTGCTTCTAATTTTAAAATGGAAACCGATTTATCACCAATCCCACGTCGAGGAACATTAATAATTCTTTCAAAAGAAATATCATCATCCTCATTAACTAATAATTTAAAGTAAGCAAGACAATCTTTAACTTCTGCACGTGAATAGAACTTTAAAGATCCATATACTTTATATGGGATATGTTTAGCAACTAAAATATTTTCAAGTTTTTGAGTCAAATATGAAGAACGGAATAAAACCGCAATGTCGTTATATTTAACGTTTTTATCTCTAATTTTTAATTCATCAATCTTGTTAGCAATAAACGTTGCTTCATCTCCAACTTTTAGAAAAGATTTTAAAACTACTTCTTCACCTTTAGGGTTTTCAGTAAATAAATTCTTTTCATATCTTCCTGGATTATTTGCAATTAAAGCATTCGAAACATTTAAAATGTTAGGAGTTGACCTATAATTTTCATCAAGGGTTATTGTTGTTAAAGGTTTAAAAATATGACCAAAATTCATGATGATATCTTGATTAGCTCCACGCCATGTGTAAATAGTTTGATCAGGATCGCCAACAACATAAACACTTGAATGACTATCGGTTAATAAAGAAAGCAACTTAAATTGAAGATCGTTTGTATCTTGGAATTCATCAACCAAAATATGGTCATAATGATTAATCCATTTGTTTCTTACTTCAGGAACATCTTCTAAAATCTTAATTGCATAAATTAGTAAGTCATCAAAATCTAGTTGATAAAGTTCATTCTTTCTACGTTCGTATTCTTTAAAATACCTAAACTCGAGTTCGTGACCTAATTTTTCTTTTTCACAATCGCTTGGTAGTTTTCCTGCACATTTTTTCTTTTTGATATAATCCATTGCAATAGCATTATTATCGTCTGTTCTTTTATAGCCAAAAGTTTCACCAATAGTTTTAACTAAAGCTAAAGAATCAGCATCATCCATAATGAAAAAATTAGTTGGAAAACCAAGAGCTGGAATCTCGTAACGAAGAAATCGCGCACACCATGAATGATAAGTTAAAATCGTAAGCCCTTGAAGATTAAAATCAGGAAGCAAATTAATCGTTCTGCTTTTCATTTCTTTTGCTACTTTATTAGTAAACGTAATAGCTAAAATTCTCGATGGATAAACATTCACCTTTTCGATTAAATAAGCAATTCTATACGTTAAAACACGGGTTTTTCCACTTCCCGCGCCGGCTATAATTCTTAAAAACTGATCACTAGAAGTGACAGCTTTATATTGATTTTTATTAAGTTCTTTTTCGTAATTCATAAGCCTTCAAATTATAACATTTAAAGAACTCTTTATACATATGAAAAACTAAAAATGTGTATAATTAATTTGTGAAAATAATCCAACCAAAAAACACCCTTAAAGAAACTATTCCATTAATGGCTTTAATGGTTGCTTTAAATGTTATTTTTATTACGATTGCAAGTTACTTACCATTTGGTGGAATAATCCTTTGTTTATTTTTACCACTTATATCATCGGTATTTGCATTAAATACCAAGCTAAAATTTTATCCAATATACCTAATCTGTTCATTAGGTCTTGGAATGGCAACAACATTCCAAGATTTTAGTTTCACTTTACTATATTTATTGCCATCTTTAATCCAAGGTCTACTTTTTGCTATTACAATCAAGCATCGCATAGATGGCACACTTGCTTATTTCTATTCAACTTTCGTTTTATTTATAGTTAACTTAGCAATAATACCTCTATTAAATCTTATATATTCTGTTGATACAATTAATTCAATAATCGTGCTTTTGAGTCTAAATAAAATCGATAATATAAACTACTTCATATATGCCTTTATCTATATCTATTGCGCAATATGTATGTTTTTTGTTTATATCGTCACTAAAGGAGAATTAAAACGAATTGGATATAATTTAATTACATTCACCTCTTTTTCACTACAATTCGCATTTATGGGAATCCTTTTTTCAATCATTAATTTCATTTTTTGGTATTTCAAAATGTTTAATATTGCTTTCTTATTTTTAGTTATGTCTTTACTTTCATCCATTATTCTTTCAATTCAATTAATAAAAACTAAACCACTTCTTTTTGGAATATTAACAGGAGTTTCAATTATTGTTTCGTGGCTAATTTACATATTTATATTAAATTGGAACAATAATTTAGAAAGTTTTTTAATTTTATCCTCATTTGCTATTTGTATAAGTTTAATCGCTCTAATATACTATATTTATCAAAGGATTGTTGCTAAAAAACAAAAGAGGGAGGGAAACTAATGCTCGACTTATTAAAACTATTAGGTAAAGGACTTTTATACATTATTCTTTTACCACTCGGCATAGTATTTTTCGCTGGTTATGGAGTTTATCTATTTGTTGTTTGGATTATCATGTTTTTTAGAACAATCATTTTATTCTTTAAAGGTAAACCAACCGGTTTAACTTTACCAGAAGATATAAAGGCTTTAAGTATCCTTAATGATGCAAGAGATTTTAGCCAGCAACCTGCTCAACCAGGTAATGGCGTTACTTTTAATTTAAATATAAATGGACAAAATGTTGGCCAAAAAACCGGCACTATTGTTCATTCAAAAAATACAGATGTTATCGATTATTCAAATAAAGGTATTGAAAATAAAGAGGAGGATAATAAATAATTATGAACTTCCAATTTATTGTATTAATGTCTGAAAAAAGTAAAAATGTGATGAAGGCTGTTTTAATTATATTTTTAATAGTAATTTTACTTTTTGCACTTTTTGGTTTCTTAGGAACTTTAATTGAGAAAACCATGAAAGCCCAAGGTAAAAAGGTTGATAGATATATGACAAATGTCGTTATTTCTCGTGTATGCGACAAACCAAAAGACTTCTCACGAATTGCAAAATTAAAAAATAAAATTTGTTTCTTTAGAGCCTCAATTACTCCTATTATCTTAGCTCTGGTAGCTTTAATTACTTGGCTTATTTACCACACAATAGTTGGTAATTGGTCTGAGTCAATATTTGATACCACTACTGGTGTTGGGACTTTATTCTATACGTTTGATTTTTCACAAATGTTTTACTATCCTCCATTAGGTTTTAGTAATATTATTACGACAAATACACCACATTTTTTGACAAATGCATGTATGACAAACTACTTTATCTTCTTATTTGCCGGTACAAGTGTTGTTTGGTATCTCATTAATGTTCAAGCTTATTTTGCTCGATTAAAACGAATTCATGATCTTAAAAAATCAATTTATAGTAAAGACTTATCTACAATTGATATCACTCATTTCTATAATCTCGATAAAGTTAATCCACATGGAAATGACCAAAATAAAAAGGTTAACCCATCTACTGAAGTTAACCCTAATATTAATAACAATAATCAACAATAACTACTTATTAGCTGCTGCTTGAACAATATCTTTAAATATCATTACAATTTGATAAACAATATAACCAAATAATAGAAGATCAATTATTCCAAAAACAATAATCCCTCTTAATCTTGATTTCTTTTGTTGTGCTTCTTTAGCAGGGTCAACAACTTCTTCGACCTTTTCAACTTCAACGGTTTCTCGTTTAATTGATTGACTACCAGTTGCATCAACTTTTGGTGTTAATATTTCATTTTTTCTTTCAAGTTTTGCCATAGATTAATATTTTAAACTCCCTGGAACACGTGGATATGGTTCGGTATCACGGATGTTCTTCATACCTGTAATATACATTAATAAACGATCAAAACCAATACCGAAACCAGCGTGTGGACAACCACCATATTTACGTAAATTAAGGTACCAATCGAGTTCTTTTGCGTTCCCTTTTTCTTCCATAATTTTCTTTAAAACTTCATAATCGTCTTCTCTTTGTGAAGCACCAACAATTTCACCTTCAGTTGGAACGAGTAAATCAGTAGCAGCAACAGTCTTGCCATCTGGATTACGTTTCATATAGAAAGCTTTAATTTCTTTAGGGAAATCAGTTAAGAAAACTGGCCCTTTAACTATTTCTTCAGTTAAATATCTTTCATGTTCGCTTTGTAAATCCATTCCCCATTTGATATCGCTATATTCAAATTTATGACCATCTTTTACAGCCTTTTGAAGATAAGCGATTCCTTCGGTATAACTCATTTTCTTGAATGGAGCATTAATGACTTTAGTTAATTTATCAATAGTTCCTTTTTCAATAAATGAATCAAAGAATTTCATTTCATCTGGACAATGATCTAAAACGTATTTAATAACGTATTTTAAACATGATTCAATACAATCCATATCATCATTTAAATCCGCAAAAGCAAGTTCTGGTTCAATCATCCAAAATTCGTTTGCATGACGTGGAGTATTACTATTTTCAGCTCTAAATGTAGGACCAAATGTATAAACATCTCTAAAAGCTAAAGCAAATGGCTCAACATGAAGTTGACCACTAACAGTTAAAACCGCATTTGCTTTAAAGAATGCATCTGGGTGTTTTGGATCAACAACAACTTTAAAGACTTCACCAGCTCCTTCGGCATCATTTCCAGTCAAAATTGGCGTATGAACATACATAAATCCATGTTCTTGGAAATAACTATGAACCGCAAAAGCTAAAGTATTTCTAACTCTATATAAAGCTTGGAATGTATTTGCACGTGGTCTTAAATAAGCAATATCACGTAAGAATTCAAAACTATGTTTCTTCTTTTGAAGAGGATAATCTTCTGCACAATCACCAACAAGGGTAACTTTGCTAAGATTTATTTCAAAAGGTTGTGGATTATTTGGAGTTAATTTAATATTGCCAACGACACTAATAGCGGAACCATATTTAATTTTTTGGGCATCTTCAAAACATTTGCTTTCTTTTAAGAATACAAGTTGAACACCTTTAAAATGAGTTCCATCATTAAATTCGATAAACCCAATACTTCCATTATCACGAATTGACTTTACCCAACCATTAATTTTAACTTCATCACCATCATTAATCTTATGATCCGCAATTTCTAAATACAATTTACGAACACTTAACTCTCTCTCCATAAAATCTCTCCATTTCCTCTTAATTTTCTATTTATTTATTATACTACATTAATACTTTTTATAATCTTCAATCTTCCACGAAGGATCAACTCCTAAGTCTAGACTAGCAAACACCTTCTCATCATATAAGTAATTACCAACTTTAGCTATCATTGCAGCATTATCGGTTGTACACCAAATTGGTGGAATAATTACCTCAATACTGGAATTTTTAAAGGTCTCAACAATTTGTTCTCTTAAATAGCTATTTGCACTAACGCCACCCGCTAAAACAACTTGTTTAAAATCATACATTGACGTAGCTCTTTTTACTCGGTCAATAATTTCGCCAACCGCAACATCCTCAAAAGATCTACACATATCATTAACATTAACCTTTTCGCCTTTTTCTTCTAAATTATGAACTACATTAATGACAGCAGTTTTAAGTCCACTATAAGAAAAATTCAAACTTCCATCTCGCATTGGGATTGGTAATTTATAGGTATGCTTCCCAAGTTTTGCTAACTTATCAATTGGAATTCCTCCTGGATAAGGTAAGCCGAGAACACGAGCAACTTTATCAAAAGATTCACCAATTGCATCATCTTTTGTTTCGCCAATAATTTTGAAATCTAAGTGTTTATCCATATAAACAAGTTCAGTATTACCGCCACTAACAACAACTGCTAAAAGCGGGAATTTAAGTGGATTAACATATTCATTTGCATATATATGACCACATAAGTGATGAACTGGAATTAAAGGAATTCCAAGAACTAAAGATAATGTTTTTGCTGCTTGTAAACCAACGTGAAGAGCACCAATTAATCCTGGTCCTCTAGTAACAGCAATCGCATCTAAATCTTCTAGCTTAATATTTGCTTTAACAAGAGCTTCATTAATAACGACTAAGATGTTTTCAAGGTGGAGCCTAGATGCAATTTCTGGCATGACACCGCCATATTTTTGATGAACTTCGATTTGTGTTGAAACAACATTAGCAATTAAATTTCCATTCTTAACAATAGCACATGCGGTTTCATCACAAGATGATTCGATTGCTAATATAATTCTTTCTTTTTCCATAACTAATTTAATCCTTTCATCATATAAATGGCATTATCACCATTTGAATAATATCTTTCTTTTAAAACAACTTTTTTAAACCCTAAACTTACATATAGTTTATAAGCACTTTCATTATGTTCGCGAACTTCAAGCGTATAGAATAAAACATCATTTTTCTTAAGAATCTCAAACGATTTATTAAGAAGCATAGTTGCGACACCTTGATTTTGATACTCTTTTTTAACCGCAATTTGACAAATTGTAGCGGAATCAAAAGTTATCCAAAAATCAATAAACCCAATAACCTCATTTTCTTCATTAACCATAACAAGAATCTTACTTGTTGGGTTTTCAACTAATTCATATTTAACTTGCTCTTCACTAAAAGGAGCAAGAAATAAGTCTTCCATACTTGTGATAACATTTAAATCATCAAGCGTTGCTTCGCGAATGTTCATAACTAATCCTTTAAATAAGTAGCCTTTAAAGTAAAGATATCTTTAACTTTATTTTCCTCATTTTTAAGTTCATTCATATTATTTAATAAGTCGGCTTTATAACCTTCAATATTTAAATAATCAACTTCTCCACAAACCGCATATTCCTTATGATCTTTAATATATTCTAAAACCTTATCATTAGGCATAATGCAATCTTCAACAATACATTTATTATCTTTATAAACCCCAAAATAACTTCGATTACTTCGAGCATTTATAAGACAAATCGATTCAACGTTTGGTTTGCATAATACATTCAAACTAGATAAAGAATAACATGGACAATTAACAGCATAACTATAAACTTTAGCAATTGTTAGTGCGATTCTTAAACCAGTATAACTTCCAGGTCCATGAGTCACAACAATGCTATCAATTTCTTTTGGATTAACTTTATTTGCTTTTAAAATCTTATCAATTTCAGGAATCATTAATTCAGATTGTCTTTGAAAGCATTCATAACATGTTTCATGCATTTTTCCATCAATGCAAAGACCAACATTTAAATCTTTATATGTAGAATCTAATAATAATGTTTTCATTATAAACTCCTTAAATAAGCAAATAATTTTTCATAATGCTTTTCGTTTTTTGTTTCAATTACAAAATTACGATTATTTTCATCGACAGTATGGATAGTTATATCAAGTGTCACGGATGCATCAATAAATTCTTTAATGAACATAGGCCACTCAATTACACAAACTCCATCTCCATCAATAACTTCTTCAAGACCAATATTTTTATTTTCGCTAGAAACATCTTCTAAACGATAAGCATCAATATGATATAAAGGTAATGGCTTAACAAAGTAACATTTTAAAATATTAAAAGTTGGCGAATTAATTTCATCTTTTACACCAAGCCCTTCACCAATTCCTTTAACAAAAGTTGTCTTCCCAGCCCCTAAATCTCCACTTAAAGTAATAACATCTCCTTTATTTAAAAATTTAGAAATCAAAACGCCAAGTTTAATCGTTTCTTCTTTATTTTTGGTCTTTAGATTTATTTTCATTTAACTCGCCTCTTGAAGTATTCTTTAAAAATTCATCATAAAATTCCTTAATCTTTTTATCATCGAATGGGAACTCTCTTAAGGTCATAATCTCCTTAATAGATTTTAAATTGTATCGCAAAATCTTATCAATTTCATCACTATAACCATATTTTCTTCTATGATAGGCATATTCTCGAACATCAATAATCTTTATTTGATTGTCAGGAAATAACTTCATATCTAAATCATAATCAATATATTTAACAACCCCTCTATCAATAACAAAAGGCGATGCTAAGTTAACATAATAGGTAATTCCAACATCTTTAAGCATTGCAATAACATTGAACCAAGAATTTTTAAAATAAATCATTATCGCAGGTTCTTTTGTATGCCATACTCTAAAATCATGTTCAATGACTTTTGTACGATTACTCGCAACAACCACATAATCATCTTTTTCTTCAACAACAAAAACAGCATCCCAGATTCGATGCATTCTACCATCATGCTTATAACCATGGACCTCAATCCACTTTCCCTTTAATGTATCCATACAAAATCTCCACTAGGAAAGGTTATTGAGCTTTTTCTTCAGTTTGTTTTTTATTAGTTTCCAATAAAACGTTTATAACATTAACAACTTTTTTGAAATCTTGTTTTGAAACTTGGGTATAACGAATACTAAAATCCTTATCAACAGGAATATTTAAGAATTCATCGACATAATCAATACCTAAAGAAATTAAATTATCTTTAACACTAAAGATAATATCAATTAAAGGATTTTCTACTTTAAATTTTTCGAGTTCTTTAATTAATTTTTGACTAAAAATCTTATTGCAGTTTGGATCATTTGAATAAAGAACATAATCGTCGTTCCCTTCGATAAGTTTTAAGTCTTCAATATCATCTAGAGGAATGCTCAATGCTCCACCTTTAAGTTGGAAAATACTAACTTTTCCATCGGTCTTATAATTAGCTTTCATTGAATAATATCTTCCTAAAAATTTAGGAGATAATTTATTTTTAATTGTGGTATTTCCTGCTAAATCACAAACATCATATTCAACGCTACCAATCTTAAAATGAGCAAAATTTCTGCTCTTAGTGTTTTTAATATTTGTATAGAAATGAGCGTCTAAAAACCACTTATCTTCGAGTGAACCTTTTGGAGTCGCGGTTAAATCTTTAATATCTTTGTCATCATAAATATATTTTGAAGTTTTGTCATACATATAGTTAATGTAAATTTCTGCATTAGCCATTAATTTCTTCTTCATAATCTTGCTTGATAAATAGGTAACAACTAATACGCAAGCCATTGCACCAATAGCAACATAGGTTACCCAATCAACCGAACTAAATACCATCATACAAATAAATGCTGCAACTAAAACAACTACAACACCTGAAGTGATGATAATATTAATTTTCTTTTGTTTATCAGCATACTTCTTATATTCAAGTCTCTTCGCATTTATATCTGCTTCTAAACTTTCATCTTCTGCTGTTTTAACAATAGGCTTCTCAACTACTTCAACATCTTCTTTTTTAATAGAGGCTTGCGCCTTCTTTTTCTCTTCTTCTTCTTTTTTCTGAGCCGCAATCTTAGCTTCTTCGATTGGGTCGTTTTTTCTTAATGCCATTTTAAAATACTCCGTTCAATATTGACTATATTGTATTTTATTTATAAATAAAATAATAGTGTTTATTTCGCTTCGATTTTAATAGGGAACTTATGATTAATGATTTGAATTGGTTTAGCAAGGAAAATAGCAATTAATGCACTGCCAAAAACACTTAATGGAACATAGGCAATATTATAGATAAACGCTTCTTCAAATGTATATTGGTAGAAAATCATTGATGACAATGTATGACCAACCATTCTAGTAATAAAACTTACAATAGAACCAAGGATAAATGAACAAATCAAACATGCGAATTCGATATTATCTCTATCTTTTATCGTATGCTTTTTAAAGATATACATAAATAATCCCACACTTGCATATCCTGAAAAAGCGATTAAATAATCAAATGGATATGTTTGGATTCCATATCCATCAAGTAAACAAGAAATTAAACCAAAAACTATACTTGAAGAAATTAAACCTTTAATTGGTCCGTGACGAATTGCAATTATAAATAAAGGAACTGCACTAGCATTAATTGAACCACCAGTTACACCAACTGGAATTTTAACTTTATCAAGCACCAATGCTAAAGCGCATAAAATGGCAATTTCACTAATTTCATAAATAGTAAATTTAGTGTTAGCAAATACTTTTCTTAAGACAACAAGTAACATGAATCCAAGGCAAGCAATATATAAACCATAAGACCAACTAATAACATTGATTTCATGAAAATCTTTAATCGCATCTAAGCCACTATTTAAATATGGTGCATAAGCATATAAGAAAATGACGGCAAAGAAATCAAAAATATTAAAAATAAAACTAATATAGTTTAGAACTAGACTAGCTTTTTGATGTTTCGCATTTATGCATGTTGAAATAATGTACAAAATAAATGCAACAACTAATGAACATTCCGCAATAAATAAAAGTAAATTTCCTTTAAATGTACTTCCATTGATTGTTGATCCTTTTAAGAAACTGAATAATGATAAATCAAAATAGTTTTTAACTTTATCAGCATCTTTAGTCACAACTTTAAACATTGGCACAAATGACAAACAACAAATTCCAGCAAACAGCAAAACATAAACGATATCAGGCCAAAATTTTTTTAGAAAGTTTTTCATACATTCTCCTTTTAATAAAAAAACTACCTGATAATGGGTAGAAAATATTAAAAAATTCCTACGCTAGCATTATCTAGATCAGGTTAGGTCCAAGTGAGTATCACACTTATCTCAGCCTAGTTCTCTAAGCACCCAAAAATATTGTAGAAGTAAAAATATATGAAAGCAACAAAATTAATTTATTTTTTTTGGAATCCAATCAATAGGCACTAAACCTTTGCTAACTAAAAACTCATTACATTTTATGAAATGATTATTACCAAACCATCCACCTCTATTTGCACTTAATGGAGAAGGATGTACTGATTCTAAAATTAAATGATTAGGATTATTTAATAATGATTTAAAAGCTCGAGCATTGTTTCCCCAAAGCAAAAAAACAATTGGTTGTTCTTGTTTATTTAAGACACCCATTATTTCATTAAAAAATAATTCATATTCTTTGCATTTATGACTTAAAGGTCGATGTTCAACTACACTTAAAATTGGGTTAATTAATAAAACACCTTGTTTTGTTAAATAAGTCAAATCGCCCGAACATTTACTAAGATCTTCATGATACTCATTACCAATTTCTTTATAAATATTTTGTAATGATGGAGGAAGTTCAACTCCATCAGGTACACTAAAAGCAAGACCAACCGCTTGACCTTTTTCGTGGTATGGATCTTGACCTAAAATTACAACTTTTACTTTATCAAGAGGCGTATATAAAAAAGCATTAAACATTTTGCTTCTTGGTGGATAAATTACTTTTGTTTTATATTCTTCATTCAAAAAAGCATTTAGTTTTTTTGAATAATCTTCTTCTTTTATTTTATCAAATACATCATTCCATTGCATAAATTAATGGATTTTTTCAGTTTTGATAAGGGTTGAGAAAACTTCATAAATAGTTTTTAACCCTAACCAACTAGTAATATTATTAACATCTAATGGAGGCGCGATTTCGACTAAATCCATTGTATCAACATTGAGTCCGCCAACTAAACCACAAACAATTCCGGCAGTCTCAAAATTAGTTAATCCAAAACTTTCTGGAGTTCCAGTACCTGGAGCATAAGCAGGATCATTTGCATCAATATCGTATGATAAATAAACTAAATATTTCTTATCAGAATATTTATTAATTAAATAATTTACTAGATTATCCACACCCAGCTTTTTAACATCAATTGCTTTAAAGACATCAATCTTTGGATGTTTCTTAAGCGTTTCAACTTCTTGATTTTCGAGTCCACGAATACCAATAAGTGTAATGTTTTTATCTTCATAACCATATTCAATTGCTCGATAATTTGGACAAGCATGACTATACTTTGAGCCATCATAAACATCACAAATATCTGGATGAGCATCAAGATGAATAATGATAGGTTCTTTATTCTCTTTTAAACATTTACAATAAAAAGCTCTTTCACTCGCAATGGCGACTGAATGGTCTCCACCAAGAATAATGTGAAATCCATCTTTACTTAAAAATTCAAATTGTAATTCAGTCGTTAATTTATTAAAATCTTCACCACTATAATCACCAAAATCATAAAGTTTAATTTTTCTTAAGTCCGTTCCAATCATATCAACTGGAGGTAAATATTGCGATAAATCTCTTAATACTTTTGGAGCTTTTGCAGCACCTTTACCAACACTAGCATTACTATCAAAAGGAATACCACACAAAAATACATTAGCATCCTTCATGTTGGTTACTACTAGATCTCTAAATTTCTTACTCATAATTATTTATCTTCCTTTTAATATTTTTTCACACATTTTAAATATTTAAAACACTATTTGACTATAAAATTCTCTAATTTTTCCTCAGTTTTCTTCTTATTTAAATAAAGTTGATGCGATAAAACAGCTAAACTAGCCGCCATATTGGTATTACTAACAATAACTGAATCGTTTGTTACATTAATAGAAACTGGAGAAAAATTCCAAATGGCTAATACTCCTGAATCAACGAGTACATCAGCGATTTTTTGTGCTTCTTCTTTAGGAACACAAATAATACCAATCTTTGCGTTATAATCTTTAAAAACATCTTTTAAGGTACTAACATCGTATACTCTTATATTATTTATTCTTTGACCAATAACATTTGGGTCTTTATCAAAAGCCCCAACTATTTTAAGTCCATATTCTTGGAAACCTTGATATTTAAGTAAAGCTTTCCCTAAATTACCAACACCAATAATAATTGCGTTATGAATATCATCGTAACCGAGGACTTTTTCAATATCCATAATAAGTTGATTGATATCTCTTCCCTTATTAGGAATACCGCTAGTCGTAGCAACTTGAGCAATATCTTTTTTTACTTGTTCACGATTTAAATTAAGATCATCTGCTATAGTTTGACAATTAATATACTTATAGCCTTTACCTTTAAGTAATTTGATTAAGTTTAAATAATCAGGCATTCGATGAAGCTGATTTTTAGTTAATATTTTTAAGCTCATACAGTCTGTACCTGCTTAATGTTTAAGATATTACCTATTAAAATAATAAGTACTAAGAAAAGGTTAGTTCCACCAACCCAATAAAGATAATCAAGATTGAGCCCAGGAGCACTTACTCCTTGAACAACAATTCTTAAATATATCGTAACTAAAATAAATAAAACCAAATAAACTAGATAGGCAATTGATAAGAAAGTAACAACTTTTGTGGCGTGATTATGAATTAAACTCTTTAAATCAAAAACAATAAAGAAAGTTAAAAAGATAATATTCACAAACCATAAAATCAATGGAACTATATAGTAAATTGCATTAACGTTTTCTTTAAAATCTGAATAATCACCTAAAACGTTTTTATCTAAAAATAAACCCATAATAAAAGTTACAATTGAAAAACAACTTATTAAAATAAGCCCTATTAAACCACCAAGATTCATCATCTTTCCAACAAAATTTTTCAAGATTAATATTTCCTATAAAGTTTCAATTGTCACTTTGTAATCAACTTTATTACTTTGGTTATCAAATGTAATTTTCGTCGTTGCATCATCACTTTCTGTAACATTATCAGCAAGATTAATATACTTATTGTAGTTCTTATTTGTAATATCAATAGAAACCGCTTCAGTTGTTGGAATAACAAACACAATATTCTTCACACCATTTCCACTCATTCTTTGTAAGACAAAATTATAATTTGCATTAATGTAGTTATCTAAAGTAAAAACTACACTGTCATTAATTTGTGTGGAATTCAAATCAAATTTAGCACTTGTGTCTTCACTCTTGATATTTACGGCTTGAGCAAAATAATTATTATTTGGTGTAGTTAAACCATTATGAACAGTTAAATCTACAACACCTTTAAATGTATTGTAACCACTAATTGTAAGTAAGTCTTTGCTCTCAATAGTTACATCGCCACCAAAGTAATTATCATTGCTAACATAGACCTTATCAGCGCCTGAAATAATTAGATCATTTGTGAAGTCATTTCCATTACCTATGGACAACTTTCCGGTACTAGTTAATGTAGCAATGTTGCTAAAATAAATGCTACCACTTATGGTTAATGTTCCACCAGCTTTAACAGTTGTTATACCTCTAAATGTTCCAGGAGCAATACTTACATTGCCTCCAGCATCAATATTGGCATTTCCAGAAATATATAAACCACTATTTTCAAATGTAATACTATCTTTAGATTTAAAATCAATATTGCCCCTAAAACTTGCTGATGAAGAAAGAATTCTGCTAACAGAATCAACAGTTACATCATTTGCGAAATAGATGTTACTACCTTGGAAAAATACACCATCACCCCTACTTGTTCCAGTAGAAGTAATGTTTAATTTACTCATAAATTGACCATTATAAATATTTACATAAGAACCACTATTAAAGGTGACATCTTTTGTAAAATAAGGTGTTCCATTTGCGACTTCAATACCAGCACTTGTTACATTAAGACTTTCTTTAAACGTTGAGGCTCTAATCAAAGCTTTAGTTGAACTGTAAACATTAAACTTACTCCAGAATGTAACAGATTCTGCATTGAATGTCCCTTCAGTGTATAAACCAATATTATAAGTACCAGTTGGAACTTGATGGCTTGCTTGGTTATCATTTTGGAAAGTAACACTACTCGTTGTCTTAAATAATACTTCATCGGTGAAATTCATATATTGAGGATAAGTTGGGACTACATCACCAAAATCAAAGATTACTCGATCAAAGTATTGTTTTAAATTGCTAACATAACTGCTATTTGTTAGGAAACTCGTATAATCAAAATTAGAAGTTCCATTATTCTTAAATCTAATAACAATTGTTGAATCGACAGTGCTTATTTTTTGAGGAACAGCGATTGTTAATGTTGAATTTTCTGGTGAATTAACTTCCTTATTTTTTGTTGTATCAAGACAAATATATTCTTCACCATCATAATCTTTCTTAGCTAAAGCGAGTTCAGATGAAGAAATATTATCGTTTTTATAATATGCTCTAGTGTCATAGCTAGAAGAATCGCTATTATATTCAACTTTTAATGTCTTAAAATCGATATTTTTATTGTCAGTTAAGCTAGTTTCATATAAATAATTGTATTTTGTAATTGGAACAATTGTAGTTTCAGATGTTTCAATACTTACTTTTGTGTTACTTGAATCAATAACCGAACTTGTTGAATTATATAAATTGACTTTAAAAACTAAAGTCTTGGTTGTTGTTACATAATCAAAGAAACCAGATATTGTAAATAAAGCAGAATCCCCAACAAAACCCGTTGGTGAAAATGATTCAGTACCAACTACAACCGTTGGAGTCGCTCCACTTAAATTATCTACTGTGATAGAAACATCATATGTACTATATTGATGGCTTCCAGTCGAGGTTAAAAAGAAACTATATACTTCTTTTTCCCCTACTTTTATTGTCTTATTATTAACTTTTTCAGGAGTTGACGCATTATCTACTCTCTCTTGCACATTAAAAGTTCTAGTGGTAATTGTTCCACCAGCAACATCATTTATAGTAGTTTGATAAGCTGCATAAGTTGAGGCGCAAACGCCAACAATTAATGCTGCACAACCTAATCCAATTAATAGTGCTTTCTTCATTTAATTTTCTCCAAATAGTTCCAAAAAATAATAGCGGAAACTATTTGATTTATTATAACAAGTTATAATACAAAACACAAACAAGCGAAATTATGTAAAAATCTACTTATATTCGAGACTTGTTTATTTTTTTCTAAAATAAAACGTTTATAATTTGAATATATGAAAATTGCTTTAGTTTTACAAGGTGGTGGCTCACGAGGTATTTTTACGAGTGGCATTTTAGATTGCTTATTAGATGAAGGTATCTCATTTGATAAAGTTTTTGCTGTTTCCGCTGGTGGCTTAAATGCGATGAACTTTATAAGCAAGCAAAAAGGACGAAGTCGAATTGCTACCAAAATGACCTTTAAATCTAGAAGCTTCAAATCTATAACAAACGTCGTTACTAAGCATACTTTTGTTGATTTTGATTACTATTTTAATAAGCTTGAGAAAAAGCTTCCTTTTGATAAATTCACCTACGAAACTAACCCAACTACCTATTGCGTAGTTGCGACATCATTATCTACTGGAAAAGCGCACTATTTTATAAAAGGCGAGACTCCAGATTTTAATAGATGCATAAAAGCCTCAGCCTCAATTCCTTTTGTTGCAAAGCCAGTTCCAATCTATGATGATTTATTTTTAGATGGTGGAGATAGTGATCCGGTTCCTTTTAAAAAAGCTCTTGAAGAAGGGTTTGATAAAATCGTTGTTGTCACTACTCGACCCGTTGGATTTAGAAAAACACCAAACCAAAATAGAAATTATAAAAGACTTGTTAAACTAGCTTTTAGTAATTATCCAAATTATGAAAAAGCCCTAATAAATTCACATAAAAACTATAATAAGATTTTTGATGAATTAGAAAAACCAAACGATAAAATAATGGTTATTTCACCAAGTGAGCAAATAAATCTTAAGCATCTTGAAACTGATGACGATAAGTTAGATTATTACTATAATTTAGGAATAAAAGACTTTAATTCTATTAAAGAAAAGTTAGCTAAATTTATTAGCTAACTTTGTTCATTCTATAACCAACACCAATATCTGTTCGTACAAGCTTTGCGCTTCTTGTATCTTTTTCAATTTTTCTTCTAATACCTGCCATAAAGACTCTTAAACCATTTTGATCGTTCCCATCTTTTCCCCAGACGTGAGAAATGATGTAATCATAAGTTAAGGTCTTGCCTAAATTCATCGCAAGTAAAACAACAATCTTATATTCAAAATTTGTAAAGTGAACTTCAACTCCATTAATAAATATTGTTTTAGCATCAAAATCAATGGTTAAATTACCATTAATAAATAAATGCTTTGTTTCATCTTTCATATATCTAAATTGATTACGAATACGAGCAAGCAATTCGTAATTATTAAATGGTTTAGTAACAAAATCATTAGCACCCGTATCGAAAGCCATAACTTTGCTTTCAACATTGCTTCTACTAGATAAAACGATAATTGGTAAGGTGTTAGTAAAACTACGAATGGTGTCAATAACAACCATTCCATCCTTATCCTTTAAATTTAATTCAAGGATAATCAAATCAATAATTTTTTTGATGCAGGTATCGATAGCTTCTTGGGCGGTTCCAACGTAAATTGTTGAATAACCTTCTGCCTTTAAAACTTTAATAAGATTTAAAGCAGCGCCTTTATCACTATCGACTACTAAAATTATCTTATCTTTCATACCTTAGTATTATACTACAAAAGAATAATATTTTTATACCCTAAAAATTTTTAAATATTCAAAAACCTACATTCTCTTTAAGAAGCACTTATATGATTAATATATCAAAATCTATGTAAAATAATGAGCGTTTTACTAGAATAGCATACATGCGACACTTTATTTTGTTGGATTATTTTTAAGATATTCGTCTTTTTCAATATAAAAACAAATGTCGTCATGAACCTCATCTAAAAGTTTTAATTTATAGTTTTTTACAGTAAACCAATAATGCAAACCACACTTTTGAACTACCCTATCGCTTCGATGATTAAAATCATAATGACAAATAATAATTACATCTACTAGGTTCTCTTTAAAAAGGTGATCAATTACTTTTTTAACTGCTTCAGTCATTAATCCTCTTCCCCAATAATCTTTATTTAAAACATAACCAATTTCAATTCCATGTTGCCCACCAAATTTATCTTCATATTCTTTTGAGTGGATTAAATCTGTATCCATAATTCCCAAAGAACCGATACATTTATTATTATCTTTATATATAAGCGCATAGTTTTGATTATCTCTAATAAAAATATCAAGAATCTTCTTTGATTCTTCAATTGATTTATGATGTGGCCACCCTGCACATTCGCCAACTCCAGGAACTTTTGCATATTCATAAAAATCATTTAAAAATTCTTCTTTAAATGGCACTAACGTTAATCTTTCTGTTTCTAATTTTACTTTTTCAATCACGCGATTATTTTATCATTGCACTAAAAAAGGAAAAGATATTTTTTATATATTTTAGTATTTTTTTACAAAAATTAGAGGCTTTAAAAGCAGTATGGATGGTATTGCTTTCACCCTACTTTTTGCGTAGAATGTAAATGTGGATATTGGTTATGAGCAACATCGTTGCCCATAACCTTTTTATTTTGATGACGAATTTCTTCATCACCAAACTCCCATTCAAGGGGAACTACCTCCTTTGCTCCACCATCCATCTGCCTTTATGAAAAGTAACATATTTGCTACTCCTCACTAGTTAATGGGAGACAATTTTAAATAATTAATAAAATATTTACGTTTTATTAAAAATAATTGTTAATAACCTAACTATTTGAAGACTATTATTCCAAAAAGACTAGACAAACAAGATTAAACTATCTACAATTTAACAAAATTATGGGGGCAAGAAATGATTAAAGCAATTTTTGCTGATATTGATCAAACACTTTATTCTCATCAAACAAAGTGTGTTCCATTGTCAGCTGTTAACGCCGTTAAAGATATGCAAAAGAAAGGTATTTTATTTTTCTTATGTTCTGGGAGAAATGCCTATTTAATAGGTAAATCTGGAGTATATGATTATGTAAAACCCGATGGAATAGTAACAATGAATGGAGCGCAAGCCATAATTGGCGGCGAGTCAATTTATCTTCATCCAATTCCAAAAGAAGTTGTAGATGCCTTAATTAAATTTGCTAAACGTTTAAGATTTGGCTTAACTCTAATCGAAGAAAAAGAAGGTCATATAAATATGATTGATGAGCGAGTTATCTCAGCTCATGAAAAATATGGTACTCGTTTCCCTCAACCACGTACTTTCCCTGATCATTATGACCGAGTCGTCTATCAAGCAATTGCTTATTGTGATGCTTTTGATGAATCACTATTTTTGCCTCACTTAAAAGATTGTAAAACCGCTAGATGGGATGAATATGCCGTTTATATTATGCCTAAAGATTGTGATAAATCTAAAGGTGCCGAGGCAGTTATGAAACACCTTGGATATAATGGTAAGGAAGCTTTATGTATTGGTGATGATATAAACGATATTGAAATGATTAAGAATGCTGGCATTGGTATTGCAATGGGTAATGCTAGTGATGATGTTAAAAAAGAAGCTGATTTTGTTACTGATTCTGTTGATAACGATGGTTTTGCTAAGGCGATGCTTAAATATGGCCTTATTGATAAGATAAGAAAATAAATTGCAACTAAACGTTGCTAGGATTCCTCTTTGCTAATAGTTAATCTAATGGCAAAGAGGAATTTTTTATGGAAAAGAAAAATGATATTATTGTTGATAGTCAAATGGAAAACAATTTTAAAGACAATCTAAAGAGATTAAGAACATCTAAAGGTATTAGCCAAGAAAAAATGGCTAGTGACCTTTATGTTACTCGTCAAACTATCTCAAAATGGGAAAATGGTAATAGTTATCCAGATATTGATATGTTATTAACATTATCAAAATATTTTGATGTTACTACTGATGAACTAATCACTATTGTTGAATACGAAAAAGCAAGAAACGATAAAGCTATTAAAAAAGATAGTCTACAAGTTTTGTTACATGTAATATCGATTATCTGTTGTTCGTTAGGATTATTTGGAAGTTTTTTATTCTATTTATTATTTAGTTTATTTAATTTTCATTACACTTATTTAGCATTAGGTATTGTTTCAACTGGTCTATTTGTAATATCAATAATTCTATTTATATTGTTATCAAAAAAGTCGTTCCATTATGGTGTAAGAAAGTTAGTCTCAAGAACAACTTCAATTACTTTGCTTTCGATTTCCCTTGTATCTATATTCATTTCAATTATGAGCGCTAAAGATGGCTACTTAAATAGCGAATTTTATATTCTATTAATTGTTGGAATCTCTACATTATTATTGTCTGTTATAAGTTATTTATTAGGCAATAAAAGAATAAAATAAATGAATCGCATGCATGCGATTTAGAAAAACCAATGCGTATTTGCATTGGTTTTTGATTATTTAGACATTATATTGAGGGTATCCTGGTTCAATAATCAAACCAATTGATATTGGCAAATCCATCTCATTTCCATCAACATTAACACTATTAGAATTTACATAAATAAAAGGTTTATCTAGGCTTACATGAACTTCATCGGTTGGTTCGGTTCCTTTATCTCCTGCGCTTACCGTAACGGACGCTTGATAGAAACCATTATAATCAAATCGAGAAATTGAAAACTGCTTCATAAAAGTTAAATATATATTATCTTCACCAATTAACTTGGATAACATTCCAGCATTATTTTCATCAAAGATATTCTTCATTCCAGCATTTTTTAATGAAGGAATTAAATCTAATGAATTGCTAATATTAAAATAAGGAACATCAGTATAAACATAAACATCTTTGTCACTTACTTTATAATCGTTTTTAGATATTTCGCATATTGATTCATAATAACTATCACTATTGTTTGAAGTATAAAAACTAAACCCAAGATCTTCCCCATCACCTTTTGATTTGTAACCTGTGAAATTCTTTCCTTCACAATATTTACTACTAGTTGAACCTAATGTTAAATAGTCAACTTTTGAAGATGAACTATCAATAAAATAATCTAGATAATGACTTTTACTTTTGTAATTTTCAAGTTCAGTAGACTTTTTTTCTTCATTAAAATATTTCTTTATAAAGTATGAAGAAGCAACAGCTAAACTTAAACTCTCGCCATTTGGAATTTTAACGCTTGGCAATGGTCGATATTCATCTGGTACAGATTTAAGTAACCATTGATATAAATTTCCAGTCGTAGGTGCAGATTTAAAAATTGAAGCATGATAATCATTATTAACCATTGTAATAACTTTTTTACTTTCTTCATCTTCGCTTAAAGTTACTTCGTCAGGATTAAGAAAAATAGCGTTTGTTGAATAAGCACCGCTTTCCACCTTTGCTGAATCATAAGTTGGGGTTCCAAGAGCATAAGTTAATTCGTTTACTGCAACTGTAACATCATTTATATTATTCGTTCCAAATAATGTTAGTAATTCTTCTTGAGTTGCATCACTAGAAGAATACGCAATAAGTGCTAGATTCACAAAACAATCAAAAGGCGAATACGTTATTGAAGATTCACAATTATCTTTAAAAACATAGCTTGTAAAACTAGTATAAAAACTATTATAAATTTCATAACTCTTCTTGGAGATTGAAACTTTATCTTTTGCTTTAGAATATCTAATAACATTATTAGTAATTGGTTTAATATCATCTTTGTTTAAAGTTAAAGGCAAAACAATTGCTAAAGTCACACAAGTTGCTAAACCTAAAATCACTATTGGTAGGCCAATCTTTAATGCCTTATTTTTCTTATTCTTTTTAATTATTTCGCTACTATCGATATCTAAATCACCCATGCTTTTATCGATTCGTTTTTCAAAAATATCCTTTTTCATTTATTATTTTTCCTCCACTTTTTATACTTCTCTAACGCCCGATGATATTGCGTCTTAATCGTATTTTCTTTTATGTTTAATTTATAAGAAATCTCTTTAAAACTAAATCCATAGATTGAATATAGATTAATAATTTTTATTTCATCCACATTAAGACAAAGACTAAACTCTTCCATAACTTCTTTATAATTATTAGTAGATACATTTTCTATATATAGATCTTCGTCACATAACTCATTAATAACAATCCCTTTATTCTTTCTTAAGAAATCAATTGCAAGATTTCTTGCAGAAGTCGTTAAATATGATTTTTGATTCTCTACCTTACTAATGTTCGCATAATATTTTGTAAATGTTTCTAAAGTTAAATCTTTTATATCTTCAATGTTATTAAAGTAACGAGAAATAACAAAAGAAACTAATCTTGAATAGTCTTTAAAAGCAACATTAAAAAGAGATTCTTTCTTCGCCTCGCTTAAAGTTTTAACTTTTGACTTACTATCTAACATTATTAGGTACCTACACTATAATAGACGAAGAAAACAAGAAATAGTTTCAATATATTTAAAATTCCTTTATATAATCTTCAATTATTAAGAAAAATTTAGACAATAAATAACCATCAGCAATAGCGTGGTTAAGTCTTATCGTCATTGGAAGTAAGGTTCGTCCACTACTTTCAAAAAACTTACCCCAGTTAATAATTGGATTAAAGTATAGATATCCATCGGGTAATTCTAGATTAAAACTATCATAAGAGACCCATGGCATTGCTGAAGCATCAAATTCATCAGGATATTCTTTATCATCTTCTTTAAAGTCTACCTTCTTTGCTTCTTCAATATCTTTATAAGTATTTAAATAAAATTCTTTATAATCTAGATAATATTTTGAATGAACAATTTTACAAACTTCGGTTTCTTTATTAAAAACATAATGTTTTACATTAAAGACATTATAAGAACGTAATTCGTTCTTCTTAAAATCATAGTACATTTTATAATCATCACGAGAATTAATAGCTTTAGTTACAAGATAAAGTAAAGCAATATTTAGTTTCTCATTTCTTTCTTTACATACTTCTTTAAGATGCGTGATATCAAGTTTATAAGTCATTGAAATCGAACATTTTGGTCCATCAGAAAAACGAAGATAAACATCCTTTCTATAATATTTATTAATATCTACAATTTTATAATCCATAAGTAAGTCCTTCTTTTTAATCTATAAATATATTCTATTACGACCTTAATATATTAAAAGATTATTTGAAAATTTTCTTAAATTACCACTTTTCATTAAAATCATACGACTCCATATTTTTAATTTTTTCCTTCTCACCATCTTTAATATTTTTGACAAGTTGAGGTTTAGATAAAAGATTAATTGTTTCTTTCATATTTTTATAGAGAACTTCACTAATAATTATAGCGTTCCCTTTCTTTGTTTTTATGGTTAGTGGTTCATTACTTTTAATAACCTCATCTAAAGTTAGAATTAAATCCTCTTTAAGTCTTGTTTCGTCAATTGTTTTCATATTCGTTTCCACTTAATTTAATAATAGGTAGATAGAACATTGTAAGCAACTATAATTCACGAAATAGTGAATGCATTTTGCTTTTCTCACTTTCTTTAAGGTTTATAATTAGTAAAAAGGACCCTTATATATGAATAAAAAATATAAGTCTTATGTATTTCTTTCCTTAATTTGTTTAACTTTGTTTTCTTGTGGTAACACGGATGTTACCCCTACTCCAGATCCTGACGAAGGTAAAACTGGATATGTAAGAGGCGCCATGGATTATGGCGCAAGTGACCTATCAAGTACTTATGCTCTAACTAACGGTAATCAACAAGCATTAGTAATCCTAGTAGAATTTGAAGATGGTGGATACACGTTTGATGATTCAACCATCTCCAATTTATTTAAATCATATTTTGGTAGTCGTTATGACACCGCTTATAATTGGAATAGTCTTAGATCATTCTATCGAACCGCAAGTTATGGAAGTCTCAATATGGGTGGTCAAGTTACCGCTGTATACCATACTGACGTAACTGCCGCTTCCATAAAAGAAAATGACGAAATACATGCTGGAGAAGTATCGAATCCTGGTATTGTCCCTCTTTATAATGTTTATGAAAATGCAATTAACGCTATTAAAGATGGTTCTTTATTAGATTTTGAAGGTAACAAAATTGATCTCACAACTTATGATAATAATAAGGATGGTTATATTGATTCACCAACCTTTGTAACAAACGTTAATGATGAACAAAAATGGGCCACTGCTTTCTGGCCTCATATGGATGATGCTTTTCGAGCAACCGAAAAAGAATGGAGTTTTAGAGTATATAGTTCAACTAATCTTGGTCATATAGATTTCACTACTCTATTTGATGGCGCACGAACCGTTATTCACGAACAAGAACATGTCTTTGGTCTTGATGATTATTATGATTACACCACTCCTAAAAAAGATGAACAAACAATTGAACCTTTAGGTGCTTATGATATGCAAAGTTACGCCATGTTTGATTGGAATCCTTATTCCAA
>JBAYXD010000007.1:0-35472 GCA_041673725.1 Bacilli bacterium
TAATTCATCACGGTTAACCATCCTAAAAGCTCCTAAAATTAATCCTTCTTTTTTGGCATATAACATTAAATCTCGTAAAGAAGCAGAAGAATCTATTGACGGTTCTTGATAAAACAAAAAATCTTTCCTTTTATATGTCATCGCAAGTAACATCTTCACACACGTAAAACCACAATCTTTATCACCTAGTTGTTTAATAAAATATTTCATATTATTACCCTTTCACTAAGTAATGGGAGGGAATTTTGAAATATTGTTAAAAAATAAAAAAAAGCTAGTCAAATTAATGACTAGCTATTTTGAATTTGTTTAGATTCTATCTATACTTTCTTCGAGCATTCTCACTCTTAACTTTACGAGCAAGATTTTTCTTTAAATAGAATTCTCTTTTACGACACTCTTGGATTGTACCGGATTTATTAACATTACGTTTAAAGCGACGTAAAGCTTCATCTAAACTCTCGCCATCTCTAATTACTACTTTTAACATTGAATTCACCTCCAATCCGTTTGCGTTTATTAATATACATTATTTTACATCAAAAAGGAAGACTTATTTTATGAGATTCTTCCCATGCGAAGCACCAATTCTATTTGCTCCTGCTTCTACCATCTCTTTAAGAGCTTCAGGGGTACGAATACCACCAGCAGCCTTAACGCCCATTGTTGGGCCAACGGTCTTACGCATTAAAGCAACATCTTTAACAGTTGCACCACCAGTTGAGAATCCAGTAGAGGTCTTAACAAAATCAGCCTTAGCTTCTTTTGCAAGCTTACAAGCACGAACTATTTCTTCTTCATTAAGTAAGCAACATTCAAGAATAACCTTTAAAACATGAGCCCCACAAGCGTTTTTAATAGCTTTAATTTCGTTTAAAACATAATCATCTTTATGATCTTTTAATTTAGAAACATTAATAACCATATCAACTTCATCAGCGCCCTTTTTAATAGCATCAGAGGCTTCAAAAACCTTGCTTTCAGTTGTCATTGAACCTAATGGGAAACCAATAACTGTACAAACTTTAACTTTGCTATTTTTAAGTTGTTTAGCACATAACTCAATATAGTCTGGATTAATACAAACTGAAGCAGCACCAATCTCATCTGCTTCCTTACATAAAGCAATAATATCAGCTTCTTTCGCATCTTGATGTAAATTGGTATCATCAATTAAACATGCATAATTCATAAAAAATTCTCCTTTATCTAGAAAAAAATAAGGCAAAAGCCTTATTTAGTTTTCTTACTACTTTTTCCTTTTAAAACTTGTTTGCCATCGTAATAGCCACATTGAGGGCAAATGGTGTGTGACTTAATCATTGCACCACAGTTTGGACAAGTTGTAACTCCTGTAACATTAAGTTTATAATGAGTTCTTCTCATCCTTTTGGATGTTTTACTAGTTCTTCTGAATGGGACTGCCATAAATAAATTCTCCTTTGACTTTGTATATTATAAACAAAAATAATTTAGGTTGCTTATTTTTTTGATAATATACAAGAAAACATAAATTTAGTTGATAGAATCGAATAAAATATTTTTTACATTGTCAAATTCTTTGTGATAAGTAACTTCTTTTATTTTGTCAGTTAAGTTCTCTTTTGACTTATAATAAATCTCTAAATAATTTGATGAATGACCACGATAAGCTTTTTTCTTTTCATCATAATTTTCAAACAAGAATTCCATCTTCTTGCCTTCGAATCTATCAGCATATTCATTACCCATCTCGGTGGATAAAGAAATTAACGATAATACTCGGGCTTTTTTATCAATAGGATCTACTTTTGGTGTCATCTTTTCAGCAATTGTACCATTTCTATCACTAAATGGAAAAACGTGTATTTTTGAAAAATGTATTTCTTTACAAAAATCAAAAGTTTCTTTAAAGTTTTCGTCTGTTTCTGTTGGGAAACCAACGATTACATCAGTAGAAATTGCAATATTAGGTCTTACTTTTCTAATCCTTGCTATTTTCTCTTTATAACTCTTTAAATCATACTTCCGATTCATCTTTTGCAATATACTAACACTTCCAGATTGTAATGGTATATGTAAATGATTAGCAATATTTTGGTACTTTTCTAGTAGATTTATAAAATGGTCATCAATCTGACTTTCTTCAATAGAAGATATTCTAAGTCTATATAAGTCAGGATTTGACTTTAATATATCTTCAAGTAAATCGCTAAAAGTCATTTTCTCTTTAAAGTCTTGGCCATAACTACACATATCAATTCCAGTCAAAACAATTTCCTTATAGCCGTTTTTAATTAATTCCTTAATTTCAGATAAGACTTCTTCTTCTTTTCTGCTTCTAGAATGACCACGAATATATGGAATTAAGCAATATGTACAGTAATTATCGCATCCGTCTTGAATTTTGACATAAGCTCTTGTGTTATATAAAAAGTGACATACGTTTAAAGGTTCGTATTTTTTAATGGTTTTTAAATTTTCATGCACAACAATTTGTTCTTTGTTTTTAACAAAATCGTTGATGTAATCTTTGATTTTGCTTCTTTCGGTTGTTCCTAAAACAATATCGCATTTTAAAGTATCTTTATAGTAATCTGTTTCATTTTGAACATCGCAACCCATTACAACAATAATTGCTTTACGATAAATCGCTCGATAATGACGAATCATTTTTCTTGATTTAGACGCGCTCGTTTCAGTAACGCTGCATGTATTAACAATTACAATGTCTGGTTTGCCCTTTCCATCATAGTTTTTGAAACCTTCTTTGATCAAATCATTTGCAATTGATTCGACTTCATAACTATTGACCTTGCAGCCTAAAAAATTTATTAGAAATGTCATAACTTTTTTTCCTTACAAATTTTACGGAACGTATTATAAGAAATAAGACTATTTTTATATAATAAGTAAATAAAATCATTTAAATTACCATCAAAATAAGCTTTAATAACTGGTCTAATCCTATCAACTATATGGTTAAAATTTGGATGTTTAATATTTCTATCAAATAGATAAATTACATTATCCAAACTTCCTTGTCTATTAATAATAAAAATAGCATTAAAATCAAAATGATAAAAAGCCACTGCAGTAGCACATTCATCTATACGAACTAATTTTGTTGATAAAAAATCAAAAATATCAACGCCATAAGTCGTAAAAGGATCAGTCAAAAATGCACTATAATTTTCTGCTAAATTGACATAAGGCTCATTGCTCATTTGTTCGCTACGAAGCGAATAAATCGCATTCGTATTAATGTTAAAAAATGGGATATAGACTTTGATATTTTGAACTTTAAGATAAGGTAAATCGATTATTCTTTCATTTATTTCGTTCTTGATATTTTCTATTTTTCTTTCACCCGAGGCAAAGTACTCTTCCTCAATAATCTTATCTAGCTTCTCTTTGTTTTGAAGACCACAAATAACAATATTAGAACAAATAACATCAAAAATATTCGATACCTCCCCATATTTTTCAAAATAGGGATTTTTATTTAATTCAAACTTATTTTCATTAAAAAACTTGTAATCGTCGCTCTTTCTAATTTTCTTTTTGTTTGATTCTTTTTCTAGAATTTTGAATAGTTTCATATTTTTGATTCCATAAAAAATGATAATAATGATAAAACATAAAAGCAACTTGTTTCACTTCTTAAGATTCTTTTACCCAAACTTATCGATTTATAGCCACATTTAATAGCATAATCAACTTCTTCTGCAGAAAAGCCACCTTCAGAACCAACTAAAATATTAATAGTCTTACCATGGATACCTTTAAAATCATCATACAAAGAAGATATATTAGAATCAGAAAGTTCATAAGCAATGAATGATTTATCAGCTTTATATTTCCCAATATCTTTATAATCAATGATATCCGTAAGTTTCATCAAATTAGATCGTTTAGATTGCTCACTTGCTTCTTTAATAATCTTATTAAATCTTACTAATTTACTACTATAATCATCTTTTTTAATCTTTTTAATACATCTAGAGGAATTAACCAAAACAATCTCTGAAGCACCTAATTCGACAGCTTTTTGAATAACGATATCAAGTTTTTCGCCTTTTGGGAGACAATAAAGCAACCTTATATAGCCATCTAATTCTGGATCTTCATCAAGGCTTTTAATAACCTCAAATTTAAAAGGATTAATTGATGTAATCTTTACTTCATAAGCTTTATTATCAGCAACTAATTGAATTACACTGCCAACAGAGTTTCTCATTACCTTAACAATATGAAAAATATCATCTTGTTCTAAGATGATATTCCCATCTTTCATCTCAGCGAAATATCTTTGCATTACTTCAAAAAAGCTCCGTTGCTATCTTTCTTATTCTTTAAAAATAAGAAAATAATTCCGATAATAAACCAAACACCAAAAACTATAATCAAAGGTAACAAGAACACAAGATATGAATTATTACCATAACTCTTTGTAAAATAAAAAACTAACATTAAAGCAATATAAACAACTGCATTAGAAATTAATCTAATTAAGAATCTATTTTTAAAGCCTAAATATAACGCATCAATCCCAAAGATTCCTAAAAACATGCATAACAACGCATTTAAAACCTTCTTTTTTGGTTTATACTTCACTAATACTTCATCATCAGGACTAACCGTTTTTATAGACTCAGTTATATCCGTTGTTTGTGAATTATTACCATCTAATGGATTTTTAGCCCCACAATAGGGACAAATTTCTTTATCAAATTTTGTTATTGGTTGACCACAATATTTACACTTTGGCATACTTTACTTCCTAGATAAATATTACTACAACCACGGCAATAAAAGTAGACTATTTGTGTTTTATTTTTTAAAAGCTTTTTTAAATTTATCAAACCATGAATCTTTGCCTTTACTCGCTTCTTTAAAAGTTTCGAGAGCAGCTTTTTGATCACGATTTAAATCAGTTGGGGTCTTAACATTAAGATGAACAAATTCATCTCCATAGTTATTACCTCGAACATCCTTAACACCTTTTCCTCTAATCTTAAAGATTTGATTTGGTTGGGTACCAGCAGGTACTTTCATTTCAACATCACCATAAATAGTTGGTACTGTTAAAGTTGTGCCAATACAAACATCAATAAAATCAATAGGCACAGTCAAGTGAATATCGTTTCCTTGTCTTTCGAAATTTTGATGTGGAGCCATAACAATCTCTAAATATAAATCGCCATTTGGCCCACCATTTGCTCCACGACTACCTTTGCCAGATAAACGAATTTGTTGACCATTATTGATTCCTTGGGGAATCTTAACTTCTGTAGTCTTCTTAATATGTGTATAACCTCTACCACCACAATGCGAGCAAGTTTCTTTAATAATACGTCCTGTTCCATGGCATCTTGGACAAGCGCTTTGTGATTGCATAATACCAAAAATAGTACGTTGTTGCGTAATAACTACGCCACGACCACCACAATCTGGACATGTGTCAAAAGCGGTACCATCTTTAGCACCGGTGCCTTGGCAATATTCACAAGGCTCATCATAACTGATTGGTAAAGAAATTGTTGTTCCTAAGCAAGCATCCATGAAGGAAATCTTAATTCTCATAAGGCTATCATCACCACGAGAAGAACCTCCTCCACGACTTCTTGAACCAGAAGAACGACCTCCACCAAAACCAAACATTGAACTTAATATATCGTTTAAATCGCCAAAATCACCCGAATTAAAGTTAAATCCTTCAAAACCACTACCAGCAAATGGATTTGAACCACCAGCTGTTTGATCAAATGCAGCACTACCAAATTGATCATAAGTTTTTCGTTTATTAGGATCACTTAAAACAGTATAAGCTTCACTGCATTCCTTAAATTTTTCTGCATCACCAGTTTCTTTATTGTCAGGATGATATTTATGAGCTAGTTTTCTATACGCGGATTTTATTTCATCATCTGTTGCCGTTTTTTCAACACCTAACACTTCATAATAATCTTTCTTTTCTGCCATAACGAAACCTCCTTTTTAAATGACTAAAGGGAAGTTTACTGCTTCCCTTTAGTTAAAACTATACTAATTAATTACTTTTTATCGGTAAAATCAGCATCAACTACATCATCATCTTTCTTCTTATTATCAGAACTCTTCTCTGAAGAAGCAGAACTATCTTGAGTATTATTTGCATTATTGTCATTCATGGAAGCGCCACCTTGGGCAGCTCCACCATTAGCTTGAGCTTGTTGCATATATGCTGCAGCCTTCTCAAGTTCTCCAATCTTGCTCTTTAATGTATCCATATCGTTATTATCCAAAGCAGTCTTGAGTTCATCTCTTAACTTTGTAGTTTCTTCTTTTTGTTTTGGATCGATAGAATCGCCTTTTTCTCTTAAAGCTTGATCAATTGAGTTGATGTAGCCTTCGGCTTTATTCTTTAATTCAACTTCATCTTTACGTTTTGTATCTGCCTCTTTATTAGCTTCAGCTTCTCTCATCATACGATCAATCTCTTCCTTGCTTAAACCATTACTACCACTAATGGTAATCTCTTGTTGTTTTTGTGAATCAAGATCTTTTGCATTAACTTTAACAATACCATTAACATCAATATTGAAAGTAACTTCGATACGTGGAGTGCCACGTGGAGCAGCTTTAATACCGGTTAATTGGAAGTGACCGAGTAATTTGTTATCATGAGCCATTTGTCTCTCACCTTGATAAACCATAATATCAACAGCAGGTTGATTATCTTCAGCAGTTGAGAAGATTTGAGATTTTGTAGTTGGAATCGTAGTATTTCTTGGAATTAATGGAGTCATAACACCACCCATAGTTTCAATACCAAGAGTTAATGGAGTAACATCAAGAAGAATAACATCCTTAACATCACCACTTAAGATACCACCTTGATATGAAGCACCAATAGAAACAGCTTCATCAGGGTTAACACTTAAGTTAATATTTTTTCCAGTAATCGAAGCAACCAACTTTTGAACAGCTGGCATACGAATTGAACCACCAATCATTAAGATTTCATCAATCTTATTCCATGATAACTTTGCATCACTGATAGCTTTTTCAAGTGGAACTCTGCATCTATCTAATAAATGACGAGTCATATCTTCAAAATTAGCACGAGTTAATTTAGTTTCGAAACTGATAGGACCATTCTTTCCCATTCCAATAAATGGAAGTGAAATTGTAGTCTCTAAGCTGCTTGAAAGTTCAATCTTAGCTTTTTCAGCAGCATCTTTATATCTTTGTAAAGCCATCTTATCGCCAATATCTTGACCAAATTGTTGTTGAATTTGAGCTCTAATCCAGCTTGCAACAACAGCATCCCAATCATCACCACCAAGTTTATTATCACCACTTGTAGAGACAACTTCGAATGTTCCATCACCAATATCAAGAACACTAACATCAAGTGTTCCACCACCAAGATCAAATACAACAATCTTTTCAGCTTTATCTTTACCTAAACCATAAGCTAACGAAGCAGCTGTTGGTTCATTAATAATACGAACAACATCAAGACCAGCGATGGCACCAGCATCCTTAGTAGCTTGTCTTTGTGCATCATTAAAATATGCAGGGCAAGTAATAACAGCTTTCTTAACTGGATGACCAATGTTCTTTTCCGCATAATCTTTCATATAAGCAAGGACTTTTGCACTAATTTCTTGTGGAGTAAAATCCTTATTAATACAAGCAACATGTACCTTTTCATTCGAACCCATCTTACGTTTGATTGATGAAATAGTATCTGGATTAGTTAGAGCTTGACGCTTTGCAGCATTACCAACAATAACTTCTCCATCAGCTTTAAAACCAACAACAGAAGGAGTTGTATTTGTTCCCTCTGGGTTTGGTATAACCTTTGCTTTTCCATCTTCTTGTAAATAACTAACAACTGAATTTGTAGTACCTAAATCAATTCCTAAAATAATTTCCTTTGCCATAAATAATTTCCTCCTAGAACTTATTTCTTAATATCTTCTTTTTTATCTTCAACTTTTGTAGCATTTTCCTTATTAACTTCTTCTTTTGGTTGTGGATGCTTACTAACCGTAACCATTGCTGGACGAATCAAATGTTCATGCAATTTATAACCCTTAAGTCTAACTTCTTTAACAATATTCTCTTCACCTGGATCATCAACTGTTTCGATAGCATGCATAGTATTGACATCGAACTTATCACCAACTTTAGGATCTAGTTCAACAATACCTTCATCCGTTAAAACAGTTACTAGTTGTTTATAAACATATTGAAATCCGATTAAATAATTCTTAACTTCTTCACTTTTTGTTTCAGCCTTGAATGCCATATCGAATGAATCTAAGACATTTAATAAGTTTTGAGCAAATCCTTCAATTCGATATTTATAAACATCTTTTTGGTCATTTTCCATCGACTTTCTTAAATTTGCCATATCAGCATAAGCTTTGTAATATTCATTTTTCCAATGTTCAACATCAAATTTTAACTTTTCAATTTGACCATCTTGTTGAGCAAGTTTTTCTTTATAAGCTTTCTTCATATCCATAGGTTCCACTTTTTGACTTTGATCATTAGTGGATGGATTTTTTTGCTCATTACCTTGAACACCACTTGTTTCGTTTTTATTTTCCATGTCCATCTTTTACTTTACCCTCCTGAACAATAATATCTGTATTAGATAAGTGATTCATTAATTCTTTAACAACATAATCTAGAGCATTAAGAACCTTACCATAATCCATACGTTTTGGGCCTACAATCGCTATTTTTCCTAATTCCTTATCGGAATTTGGAATCTTTATCTCTCGACTAATAACAGATAAATTATCGATTGTCCCTATATCACTTGAAGTATCAACTTTTTTATCACTCTTATCTGGATGAGTTAACATGTTAACTAAATTCTCAGGTTTACTGAATAATTCAAATATCTTTTTTAGCTCTTCTGGATTATCTTTAAACTCAGGTTGCTTTATTAAATTATCTTCCCCATAAAATTCGCTTCTATCAGCCGCAAATTCAAAGAACGCTTTAGCAATAGAATTAAATATATAGGTGTAATCATTAATATAATCTTTTAATAAAGGCCTTAATGTTTCTAGTTTCTCAGGAAGCTCACTAATTAAAGTTCCTGTAATTCGATCATTAATTAACTTAACTGACTTAGATAAATCATCTAGATTAACGGTTTTATCGAAAATAAACGTCTTATTTTCAACATAACCACGATCTGTAACAAATATTGCAGTAGCACTCGACTTACTAATAGGAATAAGTTGAACACTAATGAGTCTTTCTTTATTTGATGTTGGCCCTAAATAGACACTAACAAGATTAGTCATATTAGATAAAATCTTGCAAGATTCTCCAACAACATCTTCAACAGTCTTGCTATTATCAAACACAACTTTTAGTTCATTTTTGAGCTTTGAATCGACAGAATTAGACTTTAAGTTTTCTACATAGTACTTATATCCAAGTGTCGATGGAACTCTACCACCACTTGTATGCATCTTCTCAATAAGACCATCTTCTTCTAGAGTGGCCATTTCATTACGAACTGTAGCGCTACTATAAGGTAACTTAAACTTGGTAATGAGATAATTACTACCAACAGGAACAGCGGTCTTGATAAAATCTTCAACAATAAGCTTTAAAATTAAGTCTTTTCTTGATAGTTCCATTAAATTGCCTTTCTAGCACTCTTTTCCTTCAAGCGCTAACTATATTATAGAAATAAAATTAGCACTGTCAAGGACTAATTGCTAATTTTTAAAAATAATATAAAAGTAACGATATTATCGAATATATTTTTATTAAATTAAATCCAAAATAACAAGATCTAAGACCAATAAACCCTTGTCTGTACAAAAGAATCGCCCATTCTTAACCATAACTTGCCCTGCCTTAATCATTTGCTTAATTTTAGACTTGTAAGTTGCTAAAAAATCTTCATGAAATATTTTATTATAACTACTTATATTGAAACCTTTCGATAATCTTAAATTAGTAATAAAATAGTATTCTTTAAGTGATTTATAAGTAATAATCTCTTTTTCAATATTATTTATACCATTAATATAATCACTAAAATTCTTTGTATTTGTATACCTTACTCCCGAGACATAACCACTACTATTTAGACCAACACCAACATATTCCTCATTATGCCAATAAGTTAAATTATGTTTACATTCATAACTAGGTTTACTATAATTACTCACTTCATAACGTTCAAAACCATGTTTTCTCATTTCTTTTAGAATATAGAGATAGTAATCACAACTAATATCTTCATCAATCTCTTTAATTCCACTATTAAAATACATAGTTCCTTGAGAAACAATTAAACTATAAAAAGAAGCATGGTTAACATCTAATTTAAAAAATGTTTCTAAATCATTCTCCAAAATTTGTTTTGAATACCCAGGAAGGCCATAAATAAAATCTAAATTTATATTGTTAATATATTTCTTAACATTTTTAATTAGACTAAAAATATCTAGATGATAATTCCTATGAATTGAATCTAAAATCTTTTGATCAAATGTTTGAACACCGATTGAAATACGATTCACACCATATTTTTTAATTGTATTTAAAAATAAAACATCTATATCTTCTGGATTTGCTTCAATCGTAAACTCTCCACCAGATCGTAATAATTTACTTAAAGCTTCCAAAACTAAAGACAAATTTTTATTGTTCAAACATGAAGGAGTTCCACCACCAATAAAAATTGTTTTAAACTTAAAAAATTTGTCTTTCAAAGAAGACAAATCTTTCAAAAGTTGCGATATATACCCATCTTCAAACTTATTATTCTTTAATAATTTAGCAAAATCACAATATGGACATAAACTTCGACAAAAAGGAATATGAATATAAAGACTATTTATTCTCTTTTTCATTATTTTCTTTTTTTGTATCTTTTTGTTGTTTTTCAAATTCATCAAATTGTTTTTGAGCTTCTGGATCATCAACATCTTCTAAATAATGATTCAAATTCTCATCAGCAACCTTAGTTTCGTCTTTTGGCTTATCAGTTTTACTTATTTTTAAGAATTTTCTTAATAAAAATACGACTAAAGCAATAATTCCAAAAAAGCAAACTAAACCAAGCAAAATCCAAGCTACACCATTACTACTTAATACTAATAAAAACATTTCTATTAACCTTTCTTTACTGGAGTATAGATATACTTGTTCTTTAATAGTTCTTTTCTATAATAACCAAGATAAACAAGATGATCCATACTGCTTCTTGCAGTTTCGTAAGCACAACCAAGAGTCTTTTTGTATTGAGAAATCGTATAATTCATACCTAACGTACAGTGTCTTGCATAGAAATAAGCTTGACCATGACTAAGATTTGGGTTAAGTTCCATTAAATGGTTCTCAAGACGAGTAGCATCTTCTTCACTAAGCCCAGTAGGTAAATTTGAAATCGCAATAGATTGGCTATAATCGATTTTACTAGTTGAATTTTGTTGAACTTGATTTTCAATACGACCATTGATATTTTTGAATGATTCTTCGTCACTCTTATTAACACTTGGGGTCTTATTTAAAATATTTGTTTCTTCAGGTTGATAAATCTCGCTATGAATAACTTCTTTTTGTGCACTAACAATGTTATTTAAAACACCATCAAGCATTGGTTCTGTCTTTTTAAGGACATAATCAATAACATAGGTAAGATCGTAAGTTTTTTGAGATTCAATGATAACGTTTTCTAATTCATCTTTATTAGAAACTAAATCTTCAAAATCTAGCATACTTGCAACACCACCAATATCGTTATATGCAAGAACGCGTTTTAAAGTTAAACCAGCAATTTCTTCAGTATATGTTTCAAAAGGTTTTACATAATATATAAAGTAGAATGAACTTAAAGCTTTGATAAACATTGAGACATGAGAATTTTCAATAAATGAATACAATTGATCCATATTTTGCTCAATTGTACTTACTGGAACGCCTAAATAAAGCTTTCCAATTAAAACTTTACTAAAACTATTGTCAACTTCTTGAGTACGATAATATTGATTTAATTCAGAGGTTCCCATTAAAAGCGAATAAAGTTTGCTTAAGGAATCATCATTAATTTTTGTATCAGGTTGATTTTCAATTTCTAATAAGCATTGATAATAACGATTTAAAATCATTAATTCTGGCGATAATGTCGAGACATTTCCGTTTACAATATTTTCAATTACTGCATCTTCAAGCTTTAGACCATATCTATTTGCAACACAATGCAAAATAGTTACATAAGATTTTACTCTAAAAACATTTTTCTCAGCTAAACCACCAATCTTGGTGTATTCAGCCATAATACGCATTAATTTTCTTTCAACGCTATTAACATGTTCAACCATTGTAGGAGTTAAGCAAACAGAATAAGCCGTATTATTCATGTGTTTTAAAGGTAAAACAACTGAAAAATTACTTCTATATTCAAGTACAGTATTCCAAATACTATCAATCAAAGGAGTCTTCATTGCCTCGACTACATCTTTTCTAGTACAGTATTTTTCATTACTAAACTTGATAGCTAATTGAGCATTATTCATGTTTTTTCCTCCAACAATTCACTTTTATTATTATAATTTTTAAAAAGGTTTTTTACAATTATTTTTAACTAATTTTTTACTAAAAAACCACTACCGAATCTACTTGTCATCATCAATTGATAAAATAGACATAAATGCTTCTTGTGGTACATCCACAGTTCCTATAGATTTCATGTGCTTTTTTCCTTCTTTTTGCTTATCAAGAAGTTTGTGCTTTCGTGAAATATCGCCGCCATAACATTTTGCTAAAACATCTTTACGAACAGCTTTTATATTAGCTCGAGCAATAATCTTTCCACCAATAGCTGCTTGAATAGGAACCTCAAATTGTTGCCTTGGAATCACATCTTTAAGTTTGCTAACAAGTTTTAAAGCACGATTGTATGCTGAATCCCTAAATACAATTGAAGATAAAGCATCAACTGGATCTCCGTTAAGCAAAATATCCATTTTAGTTAAATTTGTTGCGCGATAATCGATAAATTCATAATCTAATGAGGCATAACCTTTAGAATAACTCTTTAATTTATCAAAGAAATTGAAAATGATTTCGCTTAAAGGCATTTCATAAACCAAAATATTACGAGTATCATCAAAATATTTTAAATCTTTATAAACTCCACGACGATCTTGGCATAATTGCATGAGTGGTCCAACAAATTCTTTTGGAGTCATAATTGAAGTTAAAACAAAAGGTTCTTCTATTGCTTCAACTTTTGTCATATCTGGTAATTCACTTGGATTAGTTAATTCAAACGATTCGCCATTTGTTAAATAAATTTTATAAATAACCGATGGAGCGGTTAAAATTAAATCTAAGCCATATTCACGTTCTAGTCTTTCTTGAATAACATCCATATGTAATAAACCCAAAAAACCACAACGGAAACCAAAACCTAAGGCTTGTGAAGTTTCAGGTTCATAAACTAAAGATGCATCATTTAATGTTAATTTTTCTAATGCAACCTTTAAATCTTCATACTTTTGCGAATCAGTAGGATATACACCACAATAAACCATTGGGTTAATCTTTCGATAACCAGGGAGTTTTTCTTTAGCTGGACGCTCAGTAAGGGTAATCGTATCACCAACCATTACATCTTTAATATCTTTAATTTGCGCACATAAATATCCAACTTCACCACAATATAAAACATCACTCTTAATTTCTTTAGGGGTTCTAATACCAAGTTCAGTTACTTCGTAATCTTGATTATTCATCATTAAATGAATTTTATCGCCAACATGAACACAACCATCTTTAATACGAATTAAAACCACAACACCTCTATAAGAATCATAAAAACTATCGAAAATAAGGGCTTTTAATGGATTATCATTACTACCAGATGGAGCAGGAATATCATGAACTATTTTTTCTAAAACATCATGAACACCTTGACCGGTTTTAGCACTAATTAAAACACTATCTTCCCCATCAAGTCCTAATCTATCAGTGATTTCTTTTTTGCATAAATCAACCATTGCACTCTTTAAATCAATCTTATTAATTATTGGAATAATCCATAAATCATTATCAACAGCCAAATACATGTTAGCTAATGTTTGAGCTTGTACGCCTTGTGTAGCATCAATTAAAAGCAAAGCTCCTTCACAAGCAGCTAAACTTCTACTTACTTCATAGGTAAAATCAACATGCCCTGGAGTATCAATTAAATTAAATATATAGGAACAACCATCATCAGCCTTATATTCAATGGTTACTGCGTTTAATTTTATAGTAATACCACGTTCGCGCTCTAAATCCATAGAATCTAAAACTTGGCTAACCATCTCTCTTTTTGTGATTGTATTAGTCATCTCAAGAATACGATCAGCTAAGGTAGACTTACCATGATCAATGTGAGCAATAATTGAAAAATTTCTAATTTTACTTTGTTCGTATTTCATCGGTAAAAATTATATCATATAAACCTATTGTTTATAAAAGGAATTTAATTCTTTTTCTAAAGTATCTAATGAATTAATAAATTTGTTGTTTTTCCAAGAAACTTCAAATAATTCTTTATAAGTTTTTGTCTTATAACGATCATCAATTAGTAAAGCGATTCCTCGATCGTTTTCACTTCTAATTAATCGACCAACAGCTTGCATTACTTTATTAATTCCTGGATTAACGTAAGCAAATGTATATCCGTTTATATCCTTCTTATCGTAATAATCTTTAATCAAATAATTATCAAAACTAATCGATGGTAGGCCTACTCCCACTATTATTACACCAATCAACCTGTCAGAAACTAAATCAATTCCTTCACTAAAGGAACCACCAAGAACACAAACTCCTAATGTGGTCTTCTTAGGATTTGATTTAAAACAATTTAAAAAATTCTCTTTATCTATTTTATCCATAGAGCCTTCTTGAAATATTAAATTGATTTTGTTATTACTAAAATTGTCTTTTAACATATATAAATATTCAAAAGATGGGACATAAACAATATAATTGCCAATTTTTTTATCCACAAATTGATTGATATATTTAATGACATCCATTAAGGTATTAGTCCTATTTTTATAACGAATCGATATATTTGAATTTACCAAAAGTTTTAAATTATTTGAGTCAAAAGGAGATGTAAGTTCCAAAGTTTTATATTCATCATTACCTAATATCCCTTTCATATAATAAGAGATAGGTGTTAAAGTTCCGCTAAAAAAGATTGCTCCGTTTGTCATTGCAACCCTTTGATTTATATAAGGTGAGGCATCTACGCATTTCAATACTATAGAAAAATCAGAACCATCTTTTTTATAATAAATGCGATAGTTATCGCCAAAATAATCATAAATTGTTAAAAACTTAAATACCGCCAGTTCAAAATCTTTCCCATCCTCGCATTTAAATTTTGGATGTCTTTTTTTGTAATCTCTAATGCATGTTTGAAATTCGTTGAGATGTTTTAAAAATTCATCATCTAGTTTCTCTAAAAGTACATTATTTTCATCCACTTCGAATTTATCAAAAAGATCAAAATCTTGAGATAATTGTTTTAAATCATCCTTTATACTTTTCGATTTAATTTTAGAGTAAGCATTATACATTCTTAAAAACTCTTGATAACAAATAGAGGAACTATACATTTCTCTACTCCTATCGATTAAATTATGTGCTTCATCAACCATCAAAAAATTATTTGATTTGTAATCTAGAGTATCAAAAAACCTCTTTAAATAACTAATAGGATTAAATACATAATTGTAATCAGCAACAATAAAATCGCAATAAAGCGATAAATCTAAAGAAAATTCAAATGGACAAATTTGATTATCACTTGCAATTTTTAATATCGTATAACTATCAAACCTTTGATATTTGCACAAAGTATCCAAAAGTATACTATTCCTTTTCGTGAAATAATCGACAGCAAAAGGACAATCATCAGGATTACAGTTGTGGTTCTTGTTAATACACATCTTTTCTTTTGCAATAATCTCGCAACTTCTTATAAAAAGCCCATCATCACGTAATATTTTCAAACAATCATCTGCGCTTTTAAAACCACTATTTTTTGCAGTAAGAAAAAATAGTTTATTTACATCAGTTTTTACTAATCCCTTAAGGACACCGAAAACTATGCTAATCGTCTTGCCTAATCCTGTACTAGCCTCTATAAAAAGATTTTGTTTCGTTTTGATTGAACTCTCACTATCTTTAATTATTTCGCTTTGCCCTTTCCTGAGACTAAAAGGGAAAACTAATGATTTAATCGAAGAATTTCTCATTCTTGTTTGTTTATCAATCATTGAATAAAAGTCTAAATACTTTGATAAATACTCATTTATCTTATCTTCCAATAGAGAAAAACTATAATTAAAAACTTTAGAAAAACTCTTATGAGAAATTTGTGAAATATATGTTAATTTGACATCAATATTAGTTAAATTCTTTTCTTTGCAATACATGTAAGCATAACATTCGGCTTGTCCTAAATGCCATTCTTCATTTGTTTCATTAAAATCAAAAATCGACGTATTTGTCGACTTAATTTCTTCTATAGTAATTGTTTTAGATATTATAATTCCATCAGCTCTTCCGTGAAGATTAATTACGTAGTCACCAACTTTAAGCGTTGTTTTTAAATCTACTTCACTAATATAATCTTCACCTTGCTTTTTTTGAAAACTTCTATGAATTTTACTGCCTTCTTCCATTGTGCCAGTATTAAAAATACGATCGTCAAGATCGCCTTTTCTCAATAAAAAATCAACTAATTGGTGAACACTTATATCAATAATATTATTCATTTATTTCAATATATCGTTTTTTAAGAACAAAGACTGATTTCCGTTATAAAAATCTTTAATAGCCATCATCTTTTTGCCAGGTTTTTGAATAGTCAAAATTTGTATTACTTTTTCGCCTGTTCCTATATATAGTCCAGTTTTGTCATATTGATAGACTTTACCAATATCGCACTTAATATCTACTACTTTACTACTAGCAACTCTAAAATTAATTCCATTAGCAACAAAAAAGCATCCAGGGTCAGTTGTTAAAGCCCTAATCTTGTTATGTATACTTATTGCGGTATTATTAAAATTAATAACTTGATCTTCAGGTTTAATCTTTGCTGTAAGAGTAACAAGGCTTTCATCTTGTTCTACACCTTTATTAATGCCATTAAGGTAGTCATCAAGTCCATTTATAACAGCATTATATGCAGCATCAGCCATCTTTAAAGTTAACGAATCTAAATTATCATCGTCAGTTATTTCTACTTCTTCTTTCAAAAACATACGTCCAGCATCCATTTTATCAACCATTTCCATTAAAGTGATGCCTGTCTTTTTATCACCATTTAATAATGAATATTGCATTGGTGCAGCGCCTCTATATTGAGGTAATAATGAACCATGCAAGTTTAGGCACCCATATTTTGGAATATCAAGCAACCCTTGTGGAATTATTTGTCCGTAAGCAAGAGTTAGAATCAAATCTGGATTAATTTCCTTAACAAATTCGTAATCTAAACGAATTTTAATAGGTTGATAAACATTAATTTTATACTTAAGGGCAACGGCTTTAGTTGGCACTGGTAGCACTTCTTTCTTTCTACCAACAGGCTTATCTATTTGTGCAACTACACCAACAATATTAAAACCAGCCTTAATCAGCTTTTCTAATACAATAGCACTGATAAGAGGCGTTCCTAACCATAAAATTTTAATTTTCTTTGAATCAATTTTTGAAATCATATCTAAATTATACATTATTTATTTTCTACTTCTAGAAATTGTTAATTTGTATTTGCAATTTACGTGCTTTTTTGATATTATTCATAACGTATTGAAAGGATAATGTTATGGCAAATATTAAGTCACAAAAAAAGAGAATTATCACTAATGAAAAATCTCACGTTAGAAACATCAATTATAAATCAAAAGTTAAGACATCAATCAAGGCCGTTAAATTAGATGTTGAAAAGAAAGATAAAGATGCTGCTAATAAGGATCTTAAAGTTGCAATCTCTTTAATTGATCGTTCTGTCGCTAAAGGAATTCAACATAAGAAGACCGCTGCTCGTCAAAAATCTGAAATTCAAGCTTTAGTTAATTCAATTAAGTAATTAATAAAAAAATAAAACTCAACATGATGTTGAGTTTTTTTATTAGAAATTTACTAGAAACATCTCAAATCCAAAGAATCGATTTATCTCATTATGTTTAATAGTCCTATCTAGAAAATATAACGACTCAATCGACTTTTTTATTAATTTTTTATCAATATTTCTAAAATTAGAGATAGTAATAGAAACTCTATAAGGATTGCTTGATGTTTTAGAAGCAATTATTCCATAAGAATAGTGTTTGTCATTCAGATATAAAACTTTATCTAAATATATTAAAGATTCAGTAATAATTGAAATTAAAACGACTGGCTCAATCTTAGCAATCAACAAATCTCTATAGATTGCGATAGCTTTTTCTTTATTACCATGCATTAAATTATGAAGTATATCAAAAACGTTGCTATACAATGGTTTAGTAACGGTTTCTACTACATCTTCAAAACTAATGCTATTGGTTTTATAAAGAAGTAACTTATTAGCTTCGTTTATAAAAATGTTTAAATTACCATCACACCTTTTACATAATTCGTTCACGGCTTTTTTTTCAATCTTTACATTTCTTCGTTCAAAAAAACTAGAAATATAGGCTAGCCAATCATTTGCATCGAGATCTTTGCATTCAACTATTTTTCCCTTTTTTGAAAGAATTTTATAAATTTTTCCTCTACTATCAAGTTTTTTATCATAAATAACACTAAATATTAAGACAGTGGATGGATTTTCATTGCTTAAATAATCAAGTAATTTGTCGGTATATAAAAATTTATTTTTAACTCTTTCAGCAGTCAAGAAGGAACAATTTTCAACCACCACTACTTTTTTATCACCGCATAAAGAAATTTGCTCGCATTCATCAAGCAAATCTTTTTCTTCAATTTTTCTACTATCTAAATAAACAGTATCTAAATTATTTGGGTCGTTAAAAGTTTCAGAAACAATCTTTTTGATTTGTTTTTTTACCATTAATGATTGTGCACCAAATACTATATAAGCCATATGCTTATTTTACACTATTTACACCCAAAATTTATAATTAATTGTTCCCTCTAGGTCGGTTCTTCTTATTTCAATATTATATTTTTCCAAAACTTCGAGTGTTTCATCACTTGGATGATGATATTTGTTATTGTATCCACAGCTTATAATCGCAATCTTTGGTTTAATTGTTTTAATAAAATCTTCGCTTGATGAAGTATTGCTCCCATGATGACCCACTTTTAGAACATCGCATCTTAGATTTGGATTACTTAAAATTATTTTTTCTTCAATTTCTTTTGGCGCATCACCCATGAATAAGAATTTAATATTTTTAAATTCATACGATAGCACCAATGATTTATAATTTTCATCTTCAAAAAGAGAACCATAAGTATTAAGGTTCTTAAATTCCATATTATTTATGTTTATTGTGCTAAATTGATCATTATAAAAAACATTTTTGATTGTGAAGTTTTCTTTCAAAGAATCTAGTGCACCATAGTGATCATAATCATGGTGAGTTATAAAAACTGCATCCAATTTATATATTCTCTTCCCTTTTAAAAATGGTATTAAGTTAGATGTTGCTAAATCTGTATAAGTTAAACCACCAGTATCAATTAAAATTGTAGTATTTTGATAACGAAGCAAAGTTGAATCACCCTGACCAACATTTATATAATCTACTTCGAATGTCATCAAATTATTGATTGGCAATGAATAAACAACAAAAAGAATCGATAAAAAGCCTATTATTTTATTACCATATTTTTTATTATTTACTTCAAAAAAGAAAAAAATAAGAATAATAATAAAGTAATATAGAATATAAAAATATGAATTGAATTTTGGAACATTAATGTCTAAAAAACTAAAATTCACTTTAGATATAAATGAAACGATATACGAAAGCAATGATGTTAAAAAATTCATATTCAAATTCATAAAATAAGATAAAAGAATGAAAAATATTGGTTTAAATATTATCATAAGCAAATAACTGGTAATGCTATTAAAAATATTGATAATATTCGTGGATTTTATTGTAAACGGCAATGTAATTAAAAATAAAAATAAATAACGCATAATAACAAGCTTTTTACGTTTATACTTTTTGAAAAACAAATAACTGTAATTAAATAAAATCATAATCAAAAAGGATAAGTAAAATTCCATTTGAAAAACAATAAACGGATCTAAAATAACAAAAATAACGCCTAAAATCGCGATTCTATCAAGTTTTGAATAATAATTTTCTAAATTATATTTATTAATTAATCTGAATATATAAAAAGTAACTACTTTAATTGTTGTAAACCTTGTAATGTTGAACAATAAAAATGGCAAGAATACGACCAATGCCAAATAATCTGATTTTTTATCACTTAATTTATAAGAAAATATTTTTGATAAAGTAAATAAAACATAGTTTAGATAAATCCCCGTCATAGAAAATAGTAGCGTTAAATTCAGCAATCTTATTTGCTTTCCAAAACTAGTTTCATAATCAAACTGACCAAATATCATGCCACCAACGAGATTTTTAACATTTTCATCATCAATTTTAGCTAAAATATAACTTTTATAAGAATTTGGATTAATTGGAAAATCAAAGATTTTAACTATATTTTTAGCATAAATTTGTTCGTTAATGCCTTGATTTAGAAGATAATTATTAAAATCAAATCCACTCTCTAAATTTCCAAATTTATAACCTCCTCTACTTCCGCTTATTTTAATAAAATCTAATACATCAATATTTGCATTTCCAATTTTTAGATAAAACTTATTTACTCCATCAAAAAAAATTGCATAATTATCTACTTTTCTTAAAATGATTCCAAAATAATCGCTTCTTGTAGGACTAATTACTCTAGTTAATAGTATCCTAATAATTCCAATAATTACGATTACAAGCGAAAAATATAATATTTTTTTATTCTTTTTTGCTTTTTTAATTATAAAAACAATAGCAATAAATAAAATTACTATACCTATAGGCAAAGTGGATATTTTCGAAACTAAGATAATTGATATTAATAAAAGAAAATAAACAAAAAGATTACTCATGTAATATTACATAATCTTTTATTTGAGCAAATTTACTGTTTCCAATACCAGAAACATTCATTAAAGATTCAATCGTGTAATATAAACCATTCTCATTCCTATATTTAACAATAGCATCAGCTATTACGCTCCCTAAACCGCTAATCGTTTGTAGCGCTTCGCTATCATCAATATTGATATTTACTTTTTCAATTTCATCGTCACCACAAACATCAGTAATATCAAATTTAGTAGAAATATAGTATGTTTCATTTGGAGTTATAGTAGCTTCGAAATAGAAACACCTATCATCAGCATTGCTATTAACGCCCCCAGCAGCATTAATTAAATCTTCCATTTTCGCACCATCAGTAGTCAATAAATATTTGCCTGGATTAACAACATTACCGTTGATAGTAAAGCTTCCTTTACCATCTTCCTCTTCTTCTGTTGTTGTGTTAGGATCTTCAGTTTCTTGTGTTCCAAAAATCTTACCACCAACATTAGGATCAATAATCTGCATTACAACTAAACCAATAATCGTGACAATAACCACACCTAAAATTACTTTAAGTACCATAATAAATACTCCTTTCACTAGTTAATGGGGGAGTATTTTAAAAAAATATAAAAAAAGTTGATTTTTCAACCAACTTTTTTAAATTTCTAATTTAATTACTTAACTTCGAGAATCTCAATATCGTAAGGTTCAACGGCTCTAACAGTAACTTTATCGCCGGCCTTTTTACCAATTAAAGCAACTCCGAGAGAACATTCGTTCGAAACCTTCATATGTTTTGGATTATTAAGAGGGTCAGATTCAATTGAAGAAACAATCTTGACTTCGATAATTTCGCCAGAAGATAAATCTTTGAACTTAACAGTATTTGAAATGTTAATAGTTCTTCCTTTTTTCTCTTCAACAATTTTAGCATTAGCTAAGATAGACTCGATTTCTTTAATACGAGCTTCAACTTCAGCTTGTCTATTTCTAGCAGCATCATAATCAGCATTTTCGCTTAAATCGCCCATTGCTCTCGCATTTTTTAAAGCTTCAATAACATCTGGTCTTTGAACATCGATTAAATTTCTATATTCTTTATTTAATTGTTCAACGCCTTCTTTTGTTAATACTAAATCTTTTTCCATTTGTTCTTCCTCTTTTTTGCTAAAACATTATACCTTAAATAATGCTTATAATCTATAAATAAATTCTACTTAATCCCTTGAATTTTTGGATCTTCATTATAAGCATCAAATACTTCTTGTGCTTCTTCAAGTTCATCAGAATCAGTAACTTCAATTACTTCATCATTTTCACCATACTTCATAATATAAACCGTATCGGGATCGCTTGAATCATAAGCAAACACATAATCTGTATTTCTTTCAGGATTATGATAAGTGAATAATATTTTCAATAAATATTCGTTACCATCGTCATCTTTTAACACTACTTCATTTTCATCTAAGTGGTTTGTCATAAATTATCATCTCCTTTATAAGGTTTTCTGCTTTCAATATAACTCTTTAAAAAATCTTCTAAAATAACGACAGCACTATACATATCAATTACTATTTTGATCTCTTTTTCACTATGCCCGGCTTCTCTTAACCTTTCATGAGCCTCAATTGTTGTAAAAGACTCATCACAACGATCAACTTTCACTTCTGGATAAGCGTTAATAAGATCATTAATAAATCTATCAACAGAATCGCATCTATCACCAGCTTGACGATCAAGTTGATATGGATACCCTACTACAACATCATAAATGCCAGTAGATTTACATATCTCATAAAGCCTTTCTCTAGCTGCTCGATAATTACCTCGATCAAAGCGAAATTCTTCAAAAGGATAAGCAATCCCAAGAATATCGCTTTTTGCGACACCCATTGTAGTACTGCCTAAATCAACACTAATAAATTTCTTCATTTACTTATTTTACAAAAATCTTCTTAACTAAATCAACCTTATCTATCGAAAGAACATTACCTTGAGACATATCAGGTCTTCCACCTCCTGACCCGCCAAGGATATCAGTCACTTTCTTTAATTCATCTTTAGACTTTACACCTTTTCCTACTAAATCTTTACCAATTCCACAAATTATTGGATGTTTTCCATTTTCATCACCAATTAGAATAATCTCGTAATCTGTAAATCTTACCTTTAAATCATCGTAAATTTTCATTAAAGCTTCTTTGCTATAATCCTTTAAATATTCGCAAAGAACGTGTGATTTAACAAAACTATTTTCAAGATCTTTAGCTTTTTCATTCGCTAAATCACTAAATAATGAATTGTATTTAGAGGTTAAATCTTTAAATTGTTCGTTAATGCCTTTAATTCTTTCGGTTGTTTCTTTAAGGTTATTGGCACCTGTTTCTTCTTTAACTTCGTTTAAGATCTCTTCGTGTTGCTTTAAATACTCATAAGCATTGAAAGAGGTTCTTGCTTGAATTCTACGAACGCCATTAGCAATACTTCCTTCAGATTCAATTACAAATAGACCAATATCAGAAGTATTCTTTACATGACTTCCACCACAGAATTCTTTTGATACATTCCCAAAAGTAACAACTCTAACTTCATTGCCATATTTTTCATCAAATAAACATAAGGCACCTGTTTTTCTAGCTTCAGCAATAGGGAGAATCTTAGTATTGTTATCGATTCCATCACGAATATATTCATTAACAATTCTTTCAACTTTCTTGAGATCAACATCGCTAATCTTTTCAAAATGTGAGAAATCAAATCTCAAATATTCATCATTAACAAAACTACCTTTTTGTTTAACATCATTACCAACAACTACCATTAAGGCACTTTGTAATAAGTGGGTCGCACTATGGTTTTTACAAATTGCAAAATGACGAGCTTTATCAATAGAAAGCTTGAACTCATCACCAATTTTAATTGTTCCATATAAAACCTTTACATCATGTAAATGTTGCTTATTTGGAGCTTTTTTAACATTAGTAACATTCGCTCTACAGGATTTATTTTCAATAAAGCCAAGATCAGCAACTTGACCACCCATCTCTGCATAGAAATTAGTTTCATCAAAAACAACTTCACCTTCATCAGTGATTTCGCTAACTTTTACACCATCTTTAAATAATCCAATTACTTTAGAATTTATATCTTTAGAAATGTAGTCATAAGTAGATGGTTTTTTAAATTCAAGTAAATCCTTTGATTGAATGTTAAATGATTCAACATTCTTACGACTAGCTCGAGCAATTTCTTTTTGATGTTCAAGGCATTTATTAAATTCATCGATATCAACAGAAACGCCTTTATCTTCACAAATCTCTTTTGTTAATTCGATTGGGAATCCATAAGTATCATAAAGTTTAAAAGCATCATTACCATTTAAAATCTTTTTACCTTTAATCATTGAATCAAGAATATCTTCACCACTATTTAAAGTTTTAATAAATTTCTCTTCTTCTGATCGAATCATTTTCTTAACAACTTCTTTTCGATCTTCAAGATAAGGATAGAAACATTTCATGTTATCGCAAACAACATCCACTAATTTATATAAGAATGGCTTATATAAACCAAGTTTTTGTCCATAACGCATTGCACGTCGTAATAAACGTCTTAAAACGTATCCACGACCTTCATTAGAGAACATTGCACCATCTGCTAAAGCAAATGTACAACTTCTTATATGATCAGCAATAACTCTATAAGGCATCAAATATTCGCCACTATATGGTTTCTTGCATAATTTTTGAGTTGCTTCTATATAAGGATAAAATAAATCAGTTTCAAAATTAGTTTCAGTTCCTTGCATAACACAAGTTATTCTTTCTAATCCTGCACCAGTATCGATGTTTTTATGTGGTAATTCTTTATAATCTTCTCTTTTAACACCATTAACAGCGTTATATTGCGAGAAAACAATACCCCAAATTTCGATATAACGATCGTTTTCCATATCCTTAGCAAGTAAATCAATTCCAATATGTTTTGGATCGTATTTCTCGCCACGATCAAAGAAAACTTCAGTATTTGGACCACATGGACCTTCACCAATTTGCCAATAATTACCTTCCAATGGAATTAAATGGTCTTCAGCACATCCTTGTTCAATCCAATATTTTCTTGTTTCTAAATCATTTGGATGATAGGTAAAATACAATTTATCTTTTGGTAAAGCAAAATACTTTTCACTAGTTAAAATCTCCCAAGCAAAGGCAATTGCTTCTTTTCTAAAATAATCGCCAATAGAAAAATTTCCTAGCATTTCAAAGAATGTATGATGACGTGCTGTCTTACCAACATTATCTATATCATTAGTACGAATACACTTTTGAACGTTAGTAATTCGCTTTGATTCTGGTACTTCACTACCATCAAAATATTTCTTCAAAGCTGCAACACCTGCGTTTATCCACAATAATGTAGGATCATTATTGGGTACTAAACTAGCACCTGGTTCAACAACATGCCCCTTACTTTTGAAGAAGTCTAACCACATACTTCTAATCTCTTGCGATGTCATTTTTTTCATAAATTGTTCTCCTGAGTATAAAAAAAGTTCCTATAAACATCTAGGAACGATTAGTATCGCGGTACCATCCTAATTCTTTTTGAAGCTCTTAATTAATTAACTTTAACGCAGTCAACGGGCTGTTAACCTTTTTGAAGAAATGGCTTGTTTATTTTTCTTAAGCATTCACACCTTTTTGCTCTCTCTGAAAAGAAAATTTAAACTTAATTTCTGGCAATTATTATACTGGAAAACAAAAACATTGTAAATAGGTAGTGAAAAATACCAAAAATGGGTGTTTTGACTACTTATATACTAATTAACTACTAATATTATATCTTTACCGAATTAAAAATAAAAATACCGAATTAGTAAACGCAAAAAAAAGACGTTTTTTTATTAAAAACGCCACTTTTTTGTCATCCACCACACCTAATTTCTTAACTTACCTTTATAAAAAACTTGATCAATAATTCCACCACCTAAACATAAATCTCCATCATAGAAAACGCAACCCTGACCAGGTGTCACAGCCTTATAAGGTTTATCAAAAACAAGTTTAACACTACCATCACTATTATTGAAAAGTGTAACTCCTTGATCTTGCTGACGATATCTAAATTTACAATTTATGTGAGTCCCATCTTTTATTGGACCATTAAATAAATTAACCATATTTATAATTGCTGAGTCACTAAATAGATGTTCATCTTCATTCCCACTAGCCACAAACAAAATATTCTTTTTTACATCTTTTGAGCAAACAAACCATCCTTTTGCAACTTCTCCAGAAATTCCACCAATCCCTAAACCTTTTCTTTGTCCAATCGTATAATATAGCACCCCATCGTGCTTTCCGATTATTTTCCCTGTATCAATATCAACAATATTTCCTTGTTTCGCAGGTAGATAATTCTCCAAAAACTCCTTAAAGTTCCTTTCGCCGATGAAACATACACCTGTAGAGTCTTTTTTGTTCATAACGCTCTTTAAATCGAGTTTTTTAGCAATCTCACGCACTTCCTTCTTGGTTATGTCACCTAAAGGGAATAAACAAGAAGATAATTGATTATGAGATATTTGGGATAAAAAATAGCTTTGATCTTTAGTTAAATCTTTAGCCTTATATAAGTAAACTTTGCCGTCTCTATCGACTCTTTTTGCATAGTGACCCATGGCAATCATGTCGCAGCCGTTCTTCTTTGCGAAATCTAAAAAAGGACCAAATTTAATATATTTATTGCAGAAAATATCAGGATTTGGTGTTCGACCTTTTTTATATTCATCTAAAAAATATTTAAAGACATTATCCCAATATTCATTAATAAAATCGACTCGCATCATTTTTAGCCCAAGTTTCTTTGCAACTGCTTCCGCATCCAAATAATCTTGTTCTTGAGGACAAATTGAATTATTAATTGTTGGATTGCCTAAAACATCATTATTAGTCATTGAATCCCAGTTACGCATAAAACAACAAATAACATCGTAACCAGCCTCTTTCAGCAAGTATGCACTTACCGCGCTATCTACCCCGCCACTTAAGCCTAACATTATTTTCATTTAAAAAGTTCCTCACTATCTAAGATAGTAGTAAATGGGCCATCATTGATAAGACTAACTTTCATATCTGCACCAAAAATGCCAGTTTTAATTACTAAACCATAAGTTTTTAATAAATCATTAAAATAATCATAAAGTAGAGTAGCTTGTTTTGGATTTAGGCAATTATTTATAAAAGAAGGTCTGTTACCATTTTTAATATCTGCATAGAGCGTGAATTGAGAAACGCTTAAAATTGAACCACCAATATCTTTAATAGATAAATTTGTTTTTCCAGTTTCATCTGGAAAAACTCTTAAATTTATTAATTTTTTGGACATTTTATCACAAATTTCTTCATTATCTCCATTTGTAAAGGATACTAAAATTAGATATCCAGGACCAATTTCTGAATATAATTTATCATCAATTTTAACACTCGCTTGTGTTACATTTTGTGCAATAATTCTCATGTTGATTATTATATAAAAAAATATGTCATTTGTGTATAATTTTAATATATGTTAAAACCTTTAGCTTTTCGCGTTAGGCCTACAAAAATCGAAGATATTATAGGCCAAAAAGATATTTTAGGAGAAAATGGAATTCTTACGAATTCAATAAAAGAGAAGTTACCAATTTCTTTTATTCTTTATGGTGTTCCTGGTTCAGGTAAAACCACAATTGCTGAAGCTTATGCCCAATCTCTAAAAGTTCACTATATACAAATAAATGCGGTTTCATCGAATAAAAGCGAAATAGAAAACGCAATTAAAGAAGCTAAAATGTTCAATCCAACAATACTTATAATCGATGAAGTACATAGATTAAATAAAGATAAACAAGATATTTTATTACCATATATTGAAGATGGGACAATTTACTTAATTGGAGCGACTACAGCCAATCCTTATATCGCTATAAACAAAGCTTTAAGAAGTCGTTGCCATTTGCTTGAAGTAAAAAGACTAAATGAAGATGAAATATTATTAGGTTTAAATCGAGCAATTAAAAATCCCGATGGTTTTAACGGAAAACTTGATATTAGTCAAGATTCTTTAAAATACATAGCAAAAATTAGTAACGGAGATTTTAGATTTGCTCTTAATTTCTTAGAAATCATTGATCTTTCTTTTAAAAACCAAAAAATATCGCTAGAAATGACTAAATCTATTAACAAAGTTCCAAATCTTGCAATGGATAAAGATGAAGATGACCATTATAACGCTGTTAGCGCCTTACAAAAATCTATTCGTGGAAGCGATGTTGACGCTTCCTTATACTATCTTGCTAAATTATGCGCTGTAAACGACCTAGAATCGATTTCAAGACGATTACTCGTAACGGCATATGAAGATGTAGGGCTTGCTAACCCAGGAGCATGTATGCGATGCAAAATAGCCATAGATGCAGCCATGCAAGTTGGCTTACCAGAAGCAGTTATTCCCTTAAGCAATACAGTTATTGAACTTGCTTTGTCTCCAAAAAGCAAAGCTGCTGAATTATCTATGGGAAGAGCAATGGATTTAGTTAAAGATAAACCATTAGAAGTATTGGATTATTTGAAATTAACTCCTGTTAATGTTGATGAAATTGATAAATATCCTTATGATCGACCAGATTTATGGGAAAAAATGCAATATTTACCAGATTTGATTAAAAATGAACATTTTTATGTGCCAGAAAATAAATCTCAGTTTGAAAAAGCGCTTAACGATAATTATGAGAAATTATCAAAAATTAAGCGCTCATCTAATTTAAAAGAATTAAAGAATAAATAATTATTCTATTAACAATTTTGTAATGCTTTTTTCTAGTTCAACTTTGTTTGGCGAAACCATAAAGGCATCCAAAACTTCATCATAAACTTCTTTATAATCACTATGATCTGTATATAATCGGCATAAAGTTTCGCCTTTTTCAACGTGATCACCAATCTTTTTGTTAAGAACAATACCAGCAGAATAATCGATTACATCGTCCATTTTTTCTCTTCCACCACCAAGATGCATACTTCCTAAGCCAATAGCTAAGGCATCAATCTTTTTAATTGTTCCTTTGTATTTTGATTTTACATCAATAACATATTTTGCCATTTTAAATTTAGAAGGATTATCAATATAAGAAACATCGCCATTTTGAGCTTTTACAAATTCTTTAAATTTTTCAAAAGCCCTACCATTTTTAATATTCTCAATTAAAACTGCTCGACCATCTTCTAAATTTGGATAAATTTTTGCCATTTGAAGTAAAAGTGCGCCACTAGACAAGCAAATTTCATTTAAATCTTTTGGTCCATTACCATGTAATGTTTGAATAACTTCTTTAATTTCAAGGTTATTTCCAACAGCACATCCTAAAGGTTGATCCATATCAGTAACTTCGGCTCGAACATCTTTTTTCAAAGATTTTCCAATATCAACCATTGTTTGAGCAAGAAGCTTTGCATCATCAATAGTTTTCATAAAAGCACCACTACCGTATTTGACATCAAGTAAGATACAATCAGCACCAGATGCTAACTTTTTAGACATAATCGAAGATGCAATTAATGGAATACTACCAACAGTTCCAGTAACATCTCTTAAAGCATAGAGCTTCTTATCAGCTGGGTCTAAATGTTCATTTTGTCCGATAATAGCCATACCAATCTCATTAATTTGTCTCTTAAATTGAGTTTCATCTTCGTAGATATTCATACCTGGTATAGATTCCATTTTATCAAGTGTTCCACCAGTATGACCTAGACCTCGACCACTCATTTTAGCTAATTTAGCACCACATGAAGCAATCATTGGTCCTAAAATTAAAGAAACTTTATCTCCGACCCCACCAGTAGAATGTTTATCTACGATTAATCCTGGTATGTCATCGAGATGCCAAACATCTCCAGAAAGACGCATCTCCTCAGTTAAATCAGCAATTTCTTGCTTATCCATACCATTAATGTAAATAGCCATTAATAAAGCACTTGCTTGATAATCTTTAATTTCATCAGCAACATATCCTTTAATAAAGAAGTGGATTTCTTCTCTTGTTAAAACTTTCTTATCTCTTTTGTGTTCGATAACTTCTTCAATTGTCATAATTAAATCCTAGCCTTTCTTAATATTATATATAAAAGCTATTGAACTTTAAAGATAAGAAAATTAAACTAAACATATATGAATTTCCAAGAAAATTTAGAAGAGTATTTAGACAAAAAATTTGTTCAAGAATTACTTGAATCTATGAACAAAGAAAGAACAAATTGTTTAGTTTTAAACACTAAAAAAATGAGTGTTTTAGATTTTACAAAAAAGTTTCCACGTATTTTTCCACACCCTATAATAAAAAATGCTTTTTTCTATGACAAAAATGACTATGATTTTGGCAAAAGTTTCTACTTTGATAATGGCCTATTTTATATCATGGATTCAGCCTCAATGATGGTACCTTTTTTGCTTCCAATTAATGATGGCGATTACGTGTTAGATATGTGTGCCGCACCTGGTGGAAAATCCATATTTTTATCTCTTAAAAATAGGAACATAAATTTGATCTCAAACGATGTTAATTTTCAAAGATCCCATATATTATCATCAAATATTGAAAAAATAGGCTTAGAAAACGTAATTGTTACATGTTCTACTATTAATACACTAGTAAACTACTATAAAACTACTTTTGATAAAATTATACTCGATGCTCCATGCTCTGGAAGCGCTATGTTTAGAAAGAGTATAGATATGAAAAACGATTGGTCATATGCAAAAGTATTAAAATGTCAGTCGGAGCAGAAGGAACTAATTGAACAAGCTTCAACGATGCTAAAACCTGGGGGAATCTTGGTCTATTCTACATGTTCATTCAGTTACGAAGAGGATGAAGAAATCGTATTAAATTTTTTAAAAATTCATAAAGATTTTTCTCCAATAAACATTGAAGAGAATTCTACTTTTTTTAGAGGCAAAAACTTGCCAGAATCTATACATCTTTTTCCAAATCTTTTTAGTGGCGAAGGACAGTTCATTTGTTTATTAAAAAAATCTGGAAATCTTGATGAAAAAAGTCAAAAAAATAACAATCTAGTTTTTAAAAACCAGGAGAGAATTTTTGACAATTTATATCTTTATAATAATGAACTAAATTTAAAGCCATTAACCATTATCAGAAAAGGACTTCTTAAGTCCACTTTTAAAGGTAATATTGAAATACCATCTTTCCATTATGCCCATTATTTGGATAATAAAAATTCAATTGTGTTAAACGATATTGAAGCAAAAAAATACCTTCATGGTGAAGAATTAGAAAAAGAGACAAATCTTCCAAATGGTTATTATGTCGTTTCATATGAAGGTTTAAACCTTGGCTACGTTCATCTTGTACAAAAGAAACTTAAAAATCTATACCCAAAAGGCTTGAGACATTAATCATTAAAATGTTTCTTATTTAGCTTCTTCATTAATTCTTTATCAACAATACGTGATTCATTTACTGATTTTACCACCATATCATGCGCTAGGAGCGCCATTTCTGGTGTTGACATAGATTTATAGTCATCTTGCGTAAAAGTCTTTAAATAGCGTAATTCTATTGGATTATACTTATTCTTGCATTTTATGTTAAATACTCTTTGACTGCCAAAGATTGAAAAAATAGCTAAATCTGCACCACTTTTCATTGCTGGACGGAAAGTTCCGTGATGGAATTCAAGCGCATCACCATCAGAATTTTTGTTTCTTGTCCCTTCAGGATAAATAATAACATCTAAATTTCGATAATTTTTAATCATCTCTTGAACTTTCATCATTTGACGAAGTTCTTGTTTTAAATCGTTGCGATCAAGAAAAACTCCACTTAATGATCTAACAACTCGGCCAACAAACGGAAATTTTTTAGATTCTAATTTAGCAACAAATGTAACAGGCGTTTTTGCAAGAGCCATCATAACAATTGGATCCGCATCAGAGAGGTGATTACAAATAATAAGTGTGTTTTCACCAGGTTTTTTATGTTTGTAATATTCGTCTAAACCCTTAACATCATAAACAACGTTTAAAGCTTTTAATACTTTTTGACTTAATTTTTGAATTTTTGCAAATCTTTTTTCTATTGGATATTTTTCTGGGTGTCTTGAATATCTTACCATCCAAGTAAAATAACCAACAATAATTCGCCAACCAGCTAGTAAAATTGCTTTTAAATACTTTTTCATTTATTTTTTCGCTCCAAAACTAAAACTTGGTTGGCATTAATTGTCTCATTTTGACAACTAAAAAGCCCACTATCTTCAATATATCCTGCAAGAGCAACAATTATCTCATAGTATTTTTCAAGTTTAACAACAACGCCTCTATCGTTAGGATTAAAAATAAAGATAAATTCATTTTTTGGATTACTATCAATAATCTTAGTAGTTTCAAACCCTAAAACTCCATCACTATAGTTAATAAAACGATTATTTCCTGCAATTAAATCGCTATCCGATGTTTTCTTATATTTTCCCCTAAAAGCTAAAATTGATCTAAAGAAAAGATACATATCAAATCGTTTATCAAGAATTGACCAATCAAATTTATTAAATTTATCGCCTTTGTTATATGTGTTATCTTCACCATGTTTACTTAAACCAATTTCTTGACCAGCATGGAAGAAAGGAATACCAAACGCTAAAACTACGCTTACATTGGTTGAATTAATAATACGTAACACCTCATTAATCTTCATTTCAGGATAACAAGTGGTTATTTTATCAAATAATGTTTGATTATCGTGACATTCAACATAATTAATTGATTGATTTGCGCTAGTAAAACGTTTTGGATAACAATACTCTACACAACTACCAAGCAAGGCAAATTTAAAACCTTCTTTGTAACCAGTATTGCCAAGCATATAACCACTTTCGTGATTTTTACCAAAACCACTAGGACCACGAACAATATCTCTAAAAGAATCGTTAAAGAAAGCAACATCTGGCAATTTATAACTATTTAAAATAGTTGCACGCTTAGATTCTATTAAAGAAGAATCCATATTCCAACCTTCACCATAAACCATGAAGTCTTTTTTAATATTTTTAGCTAAATTTTTAATTTCATTTATTGTATCAATATCGATAAGTCCCATTAAATCAAATCTTAAGCCATCTATGCCATATTCTTTGATCCAATACATACAAGCATCAATTATGAGTTTTTTAACCATAGGACGCTCAGAATCGAGCTCATTCCCACAACCTGAAGCGGTTGAAAGTAAACCATTATTTCTTTTACGGAAATAGTAATTAGGAACAATAGCTTCAAAAACTGATTGATCATATAAATAAACATGATTATAAACAACATCCATATTTACTTTTAAGCCGGCTTTATGAAGAGCAGAAATCATTTTTTTACATTCAATAATACGAGCATATCCATCATTTGGATTAGTCGAATAACTACCTTCTGGAACAAAATATTGTTGAGGATCGTAACCCCAATTGTAACTATCATCAGGATGAAGTTCGTCAACGGTTTTATAATCAAAAATTGGTAATAATTGAATATGAGTAACATTTAAAGATTTTAAATAATCGAGACCAGCAGGATGTTTATTTGTTGTAACACGTCCCTCTTCAGCAAGACCTAAAAATTTTCCTTTATTTACAATATTTGTATTTTCATCAATTGTAAAATCACGAACATGTAATTCGTAAATTATAGTATCAACATAATTTTCATAAGTTGGTAATTTATCTTCATTTAAATCAATTTTTGTTTTATTTAAATCAATAACGACGCTATCATGCCCATTTGCTGTGCTAGCTTTTGCATATGGATCAGTAACAATTACTGAACGTCCACTATTTGTAACTTGATAACGATAATCGTAGTTTTCAAAATCACCAAATAAGGTTAAAGAATAAACACCATGCTCTTGGCGGTCCATCTTATAAGTTTCAAAGTTTTGTCCAAATTTTTTCACAAACAAAACAACACGCGAAGCTAAAGGTGCCCAAAGTTTCCAAGTAGTTTTTTCTTTAGAATAAGAAAAACCTAAATCATCACCTTTATAAGCATATTCCTCATCAAAATTAGGGAAAGTAGTTACGTCATCCATTACAACTGGTGTAACACCAAATGATTCAATAGATACGTAATATGCATTGCCTAAAAGAAGCTTTTCTTTACAATGACATTCATAAAGTTCAAGTCCATTAATAAACGATTGTCTAACTATCTCTAAATTTACAGCCTCATCGTCGTTTTTAATTAATTTTATCTTTGTATTTTCAGGTTTACGAACTTCACTAAAAATAAAGACTTTAATAGTCTCATAATTAACAATTTTTGCACTAAAATAAGTATTAAGCATTTAAAACCACCCCAACACAATAGTCCCCATCATGCGATAAAGAACATTCGTATTTTTTGTCTTGATATAAAACATAAACGGCTCCATTTTCTTTCTTAACAACTTCTATATCCTTTAATTTAACAGCAAGAATCGAACTCTCAATTGATTTAATTAAAGCTTCTTTTAAAGCAAAACGCGATGCTAAATATTGCGCTTTGTTCGTTGCTTTTTTATATTCATTAAACTCATTAATAGATAAAACTTCACTAGCTAATCGCTCTTTATCTTCATAACGAGGAATAAAAACTAAATCAATACCTACTTTCATAACTATTCTTTTTTATCTGGTGTAAATGTCGATTGTTCAACTGAACCAGTTCTTTCTTCAGGAGTAATGTTATGAAGCAAAACTTTTTTACCTTTATTTCCTTCATCTTCTTCACTTAAAACACCATCATTCATTAATCGAACAATAATCTTCCCAGCACGTGGGAAACCTACCCCATAAGTACGTTGAACATACGATAATGAGCAATAATCTCTACGCATTACATCTTCTCTGATTTGTTTATATTTTTCTTCGTCACTAGCAGCTTTATCGTAAGAAACTTCCTTCATTTGGTCAGTGTTTAATTGACTCTTTTCTTTTAAGTCAACAAAACGAGGATCAAATTCACATGGATAATTTTCTTTTAAGAAATAAACAACCTTCTTAATTTCACTATTATCAACATAAGCTCCTTGTACACGGGTTGTTCCTTGTTTAGAAACTTGTGGAGATAAAACAAGCATATCGCCATTCCCTAATAGTTTTTCTGCTCCACCTTGCGATAAAACAACAACCGAATCATTAGTTGAAGAGCACATTAAAGCCACACGAGTTGGAATATTTGATTTAATGACACCAGTAATAACATTTACTGATGGTCTTTGAGTTGCGATAAT
>JBAYXD010000008.1:0-32344 GCA_041673725.1 Bacilli bacterium
TATCTTTACTTGGATTAAATTCGCCATAATCCATTCCATTTAAGATTCCAATAAAATCATCTTTTCGTAAAACCATTTCATACCATAATCCCTTACTACCTTCTGGAGTTGTAAGTTCAAAAGCATGAGTTGGCGAAACGGTTGTAATTTTATCAGCAAAATGAATTCCGGCTTTTAAAGTTGAAACTTGATTTTCAAATTGAACATCGCCTTTTTCGTAAAGCCAAATTGGTAAATCGTATAAATCCCATAAAGAACTTTGATTAAAGTAACCTTTAAAAAGTGGATTATGAATCGTTAAAACAGTTTTAATATTTTTATATGCTGGTTCATCTTTATGTTTCACTTTTAGTAAGCAAGGAATCATTCCAGGTTGCCAATCATGAACATGTACTATATCTACTTTATATGGTAATAGTTTAATTAACTCAATTGCGGCATTACTAAAGAAAGCAAAACGTTCGCCATCATCGTAATAACCATAATAATTAGGTCGATCAAAATACCTATCATTACTAATAAAGAAATATTCAATTCCATCAATCTCTTTATTATATACTTCAGAATCAAAGACACGCCAATTCATCTTAATTGTCATTTTAAAAACTGGACTTGCGTCTTTCAGTAAGTCAAGTTTTCCTACTTGCTTATAATAAGGCAAAATAACCGAAACATTATGCCCAAGCGTAACAAATTGTTTGCTTAAAGCATAGATTACATCGGCTAAACCACCAGTTTTATAAATTGGATTAGCTTCGCTGGCTATCATCACTATATTCATTGTTAGATTATTGCTCCTTGTGGAATATATAATGGGTCAGTTGGTGTACCAACAACATTCTTCTTAGTTTCAAAAACACAATGTTTATCAACAACGGCATTTTTAATATGAACTCCTTTACGAACAATCGTGTTTGTAAAGATTATAGAATCTTCAACAGTTGCCCCTTCTTCAACAATAACATCACGTGATAAAACACTATGTTTAACTGTTCCATCAATTGTACATCCATTAGCAATTAAACTTTCGCTCACATCAGACTTTTCACCATATAAAACTGGACGAGTGTTATGAGTTAAAGTATAAATTGGCCAATCTTTTGGGAATAAATTAGCAACATAATTTTCATTATGATTTAAACTTTCCATCGAGACATTATAGTAATCATTTAAACTTGATAATCTTCTAAATGAACCTTTAAAATTAATTGCATTAACTTTTTCAATATATGTACATAAATAATGGACTAAATCATTGATATTAAAGATTTGACTAATATTATCAACTTTCTTTAAAGCATCACGAAGGTAGTCAGCATTAAAAATGTAAGTTTGTAAACAAATCGAAGCTTTTTTATTTGATCCATCATTGATATCAAATTTTTGAATATCGCCAATTGGATCAACAACGCAAGTTTCAGCATGATATAAACTTGGATCATCAGCATTAGTAACATCAGCAACCACCGCACTAATTTGACGATTGGATTTTATATGTTCTTCCATAATCTCGTTATAATCAATATGCATTAAATAATGAACTGGACAGATAATAATGTATTTAACATTGTTATCATATAAAATCCAATCATTTTCTTTAATGTTATGAATATCGGTATTAAATTGAGGATTAAGTAAGCCTTCCTCGTTAATAAAGATATTTTGGAATCCAGTTTTTGGATTACGTAAATAAGTATTTTTACCACCAAAGTGTTTAATAATTGAACGACTATGATCTTGGACTAAAATACCAATTTCATCAATTCCACTATTTGTTAAATTTGATAAAGCAAAATCGATAAACGCATAACGTCCCATAAAGGTTGTAGAGGCAATTGGTCTATTTTTTGAAAGTAAACCAAGGTCAGTTGTATTATGTAAATCAACAAGAGCTACTACGTTATTCATACTATTGTAAACTCCTTTCGTAATCAATAAGTGCGATAGTATCGCTATCTTTATTAATAACAGCTTTATCTTTTATTTCTGTCCCTGGAGAAATAATAGCATTATTAATATAAGCACCTTTACCAACGACTACTCCAGGCATCAAAACACTATTTTTAACGACTGCTCCTTCATTAATAATAACTTCATTACTAATGACACATTGATAAACATCGCCATAAATCATTGCGCCTTGATTAACAAGACAATCTTTTACTGTTCCAGTTGAACTAATAAATTGTGGCATAGAGTGCGTATCTTCACTAAAAATAGTTGGATAAGCATCAAAATCAATTGTTTCTTTATTTCGTTTAGATGGAAGAAGTTCCATGTTGGCTAAATGTAAACTTTCAAGCGTTCCAACATCACGCCAATATCCATGGAATCGATAAGCGTAAATGGCTTTATTTTGTGCTAAGAAGTTTGGAATAATATTCTTTCCAAAATCGTGTTCACTAGTTTTATCGTCGTGATCAGCAATTAAAGCTTTTCTTAAATCTTTATAATTAAAAATATAAACACCCATTGAAGCTAAATTTGATTTAGGTTCTTTTGGTTTTTCAACGAATTTAGTAATTTTATCTTCAGCATCAACTTCAAGGATTCCAAAACGAGAAGCTTCTTTCCAATCAACTTCAATGACGCTTATTGTACAAGCGGCATTATGTTTTTCATGAAGAGCAATCATCTCGTTATAAGTTGTTTTATAAATATGATCACCAGATAAAATTAAGACATATTCTGGATTTTGTCCATCAAGGAAATCAATATTTTGATAGATTGCATCAGCAGTTCCACTATACCAGTTAAGACCTTCTTCGGTTTGACGTGGAGGAAGAGCCACGCATAATGATTGAACACCATTAAAACCCCATTTTTCTCCATCACCGATATAGTTATTTAAAATAACTGACTCATATTGAGTTAAAACTCCACAGGTAGCAATACCAGTGTTCGCAACATTAGAGAGACTAAAATCAATAATTCTATACTTCCCTCCAAAGTAAACTGCAGGTTTTGCAATTTTTTTCGTAAGAGCTTGTAAACGAGTCCCCTTACCTCCAGCAAGAATCATCGCGACAACTTTTTTAGCCATAATGCTTCCTCCCTTGAATTATTAACTATTTCACTACTTTTCAGCTTTTTCGTATAATCTCACACAACTACTATTCTTATCATGTAATGTAACAAGTGTTTCATCGACTAGTTCGCTAATATCAGCAACTTTATCACTTGGTGCACTGAGGATAACCTGTAAATTAAACTTACGTAATAATTTAACAGCTTCTTTAATTCTACTACGGTCCATCTTTGAGAAAGCTTCATCAAAGATAATGACTCTTATAGTATTACTAAGTTCTCCTTCATCATGGACATGATAGAGTTGAGCAAATGATGATAAGACACTAATGTAGAATGGAGTTTGCGTTTCGCCACCACTCTTTTTCTTGAGCATCTTGGATAATCTTTGCTCTTCTTTGGTATCTATATTATACACTATAAGATCAAAATCTAGATAGCTTCGATAATCAGTAAACTTCTCAATATTAGCTAAAAGTTCACTAGAATGATCACCTTTTTCACTAATATCAACAATTTGTTTAAATAAATCTTCCATAACATCTTTATATTTATTAATAAACTCGGTTTCATCGTCTCCAGTTTCAAGTATTAAATCATCCTTAAGCATATCGTAATAACGACGATAAGTTACACTTGGCTTAACGGTAAATTTATATAAATCGCGACCAAATTGAGATTGTTCAAGAGCAACATTTAAATTTGCAATTTGATCTTCAACATCTTCGATTGCAGCACGTAATTTGAAGATAAAGTCATCCTTAAATTGTTTAATAGCTTTTTCATAACTATCTTTAATCTTTTCTTCGTATTCTGGAAGTTGAACATCTCTAAAATCACTGAGTTCACTTTCAAATTGATCATTATCTTTAGTATTTGGGTCATAAGAGAGATGGTAATCATTTACATAATCTCTTCTTAATCTTGTAACTTGGTTAAAGATATTAGTAACTAAGTATTGTAAACGAGAAAGACTAACATTATATTCTTGAAGAATATTTAAAGTAGTCTTACCTTTATCAAGTTCTTCTTTAAATAATGGTTCAGCCTTTTCTTCAACAAGGAATGGATCATAATTATTCTTTAAATTAGTTTCTTTTTCTTTAATAACGCTCTCTTCAGCGATTATCTTTTCATTTTTAAGGTTTTCAACTTCTTTGGTTAAATTACCTTTTTCAATTAAAGAATTATCTTTATTAGAGTTTAAATCTTTAATATCTTGTTCAACGTTATTTAAACGTTCATCAAGACTATTAATTAAGGTTGTGTCGTGTTCTTTAAGTTGATCATCAACATAATTAATCGTGTTTTGTAATCCACTAATTTGTGAAGATCTTTCGATTAAAACGAAGTTATTATTAATTTCGTTAGTATTAATAACTTCAAGTTCATTAGCTTTATTAATTAAGGCACTTAGTTTACGGTAAATATCAAGATTACGTAAGTTAGATTGTAATTCTTTACCTTTTTCCTCTAAGAAACGTTCATCAAGAGTTCGTCCAATAAAGGATTCTTGATATAAACGAGGATTAATTTGTTGAAGGGCATAATTACGATATAAATCGCATGATTTAGTGATTCCATTACCACTATTTCTCGCTTCTTCAATTGAATTTGCTTTATATAGTCTACCAATTAAATAATTGGTATAAGCTCTTGCACCATCATGATCAGTAATAATTTCATCAGCTAAACTTCCATCTTGCGCATCATAGTTTTTCTCAATAATACGCTCTTGATCAACTAAACTTGTGGAATAATAATGATATTCAAGAAGTAAGTTTCTTAAAATCTTATAAGCATCAAGGAAATATTTTGGGTCAACAAATAAATTGAATTTTTGTCCATAAAGGAAACCTTCAATTGCATTTGACCAACTTAAATCTTTAATATCAATTAAATCAGCAAAAATATCGACTTCGATATTTTTGTGGAATTTTTCGTATAATGCTTCTTCGAGTTTATGTTTAATTTCAACAAGTCTTTCATCATAAGACTTGCTGCCTTTTTTAATATTTACTTCATCATCTTTTAAAGTTGAAATCTTTTTTTCTATATTAAAGACAGTTCGCGATAAAGAGACACTTAATGAAGATACTTTTGACTTAAAAACAGTTAAAACATCTCGGAAATTATCGAGTTTTTCTTTAGTTAAATCTTTAATATGATTTAACTCATTAGTTTTAAATTCAGAGCATAAATCATTAACTTTTTTCGCTTCATGTTCGAGATCAATTAACTCTTTTACACGGTCTTCATCGAGTAAATCTTTATTAATACCTTCAAGCTCGCTTGATAAACTTGTTGTAGCGCTTAAATATTCATCACAATATTTCGTTAAATTATTTTTAACGAGTTCATCATCTCTTAAAATTGCATCAATCTTCCCTTGAGCATCTCGTTTTTCGCTCATGAGTTCGTCAGTTAAACGAATAGTATCATTATTTGCTTTATCTTGAATAATATGAATTCTACGTTTTTCAAGTTCCGCTAAATTGCCATTAAATTCGGCAACACCTAAATCAATTTCATTAATACGATTTGTCGCTTTAATAACTTGATCTTTATAAGCAGCAAGCTTTTCTTTACTCGCTTCAATCTCGCATTTTTCAATAATGTATTGTGAAATAAGATAGTTTTCTTGGTGAGCTTTATATAAATCAAATAAATTTTTTATTTCGGTTAATCGGTTAACACGATTTTTAATATTTTCCGCTTCAGTTTCAAGACGCTTATAATTCATAATATTGTCTTGAAGATGTGAAAGCTCAATATTTTGTTGAGGATCACAAACATATTCTGTAATAAATGATGTGATATCGGTGATTGGCGTAAAGGATGTAGCTTTCTTTAAAAGACTAAAATATTTATCTTTTAAACCACCAAATCTACGTTTTAAGTAATCTTGATATTGACGATTACTATCAAAGAAAGTGAAATTACCACTATAATTCTTGTTAAAGAAATCAACTAAACTCTTGTAATCTAAAGGGAGTTTATTTTCAACATAGCCATTTTCTGGCATTTTATCATTTAATGCAAAGAAATGATGTTCTTCAGTTCCATCTTCAAATGAGTCAAAAACAATACCCATATTGAAGTATTCTTTATTAACGTCATCATAAATTTCAATAACAATATATGACGTAAATCTTCCATTACGAAGATATTTAAACCCATTATTATCGACATCATCACCGATTTCGCCACGTAAATATCCTCTTAAGGTACGGCTAGATTTATCCATAGCGGCTTTATTAAAACTTCTACCAGTTGTATCACCAAGTAAAATAACTTCGATAGCATCGATTAAAGTAGACTTACCACTACCATTAACACCAGTTAAGAAAACAATTGGTTTTAAATCAATGGTTTCGTTCCAAAAATAGTGCCAATTAATCAATCTTATTTTCGTTATTGTTTTCATAGTTACCCTCCGCCTTATCATCATTTTCTTCTACACTAGTAGCATCTAAAGGTTTCCCTTCGATTCCAGCGTTATTAATTTGATCTATTGCTTCACTCATAGCAACAATCTTATTGTTATCAAGAGCGTAAACGATTGAAGGAAGAACATAGAAACTAACATTACCTTCATCATAACTTCCACTTACTTTTGAAATAACATTATGATTTGCTAAAAATCTTAATGATTTAGAAATTTGTCGGCCACTTAATTTTTTACCAGGCATCGTAATACCATGATCAAACATCGCTTTAATAAGTCCTGGAGTAGTTAAGTAGATAGCATCGTTAGTTTGTGCACCTTCTTTTCTTTCATCTTCATAAACTAAACGAAGAACAAAAAGAAGTAAACTAGTCTCTCTATCAAGTCTAAGACGATTTTCTTCATTTTCATTTGTTAAGCAAACAACACCACTTGCAACATCTTTTTCAATGTGCCAACCACTATATTTAAGATAATCTTCAATAATTGGAAAATATCGTTCAATAAAACGATAATCCGTATTTGTACGCATCATTTTTTCTCGTGGATCAAAAACATCACGGACAATAAATCCTTTGATTAATAAAACATTAACCACCCGAGAAAATTCTCTTTGATCTGCTGTAGGTAATTTAATAAATTCTTCTTCAAACATACTAAATAGCTTCCTTTCTATGGAAAATTAAGTTAGGCACAATATAATCCCCATTTCTAATTTTTGAATCATCAACAATTTCAAGCGTATAAAAACAAGATTCATCATCTTTCTTGATTGTTGCTAAAATTAAACAAATAAATGCATCAAAAGTTGGTAATAAAACGTCTTTAATCTTTAAATCGTTATCACTACCAAATGACTTTTCCATAAAGTTATAAATTCTTTCATCAGTATAGATATCTTTAGTTTCTTCAAGGAAACTATCCATAATAAATTGGCTGGCATCATCGAAATCAACGATTTCAAGAGGTTTGCCATCAAATCTCATACGTTTAAGCATTGGCAAAGATACTGAATCACTATCAATATAACCTTGTTCACTAAATGCGCTGCAATCTTGCATACTTGATAAAATCTTTGATAAAGTTCGATTATCATTCGTAGTTTTAGAAGTACATTTTGCATAAGCTTTAAATATATTTTCAAGATGACCTTTAATGGTTCGGTCAGTATTGTTTAAATATAGAATCTTATTAGCGCTACTCTTGGTATAATTACTATTTTCTTTATCAATTGATGAAATTAAATCATTAATTGTATCGTAGGTATCCGTAATATAATTGATTTTTTCAATAACATCTCTTTCGATTTCTACTTTATCATTTGTTGCGGAAATTAAAGCTGCTTGCACAACAAGTTTTTCTCTAATTTCTTTACTAGAAACCCATTTATCTAAAATACGAATAATTGGTCGCTTAAATCTTGCGACACTATCGAATGTTTTTAATGGGTGATAATAACGATCACTAATTTTCTCTTTATAAACATCAAAATAAGAATGTAAAACATTATTTGTATCAAATGTTTTCCCAAGCTTATTTTGGAAAATTCTAATTGAGTGAATTAAGGTGATTAATTCAACTTTAAGTTTCTTTGTATTTTCGTAGCAACGAGCAAGCGTTGCATATAATAATTCATCGGGATCTTCATCTTCAACTTTAAGTTCACTAAATGTTGAGTGAACAAGAGAAAGATAAGGAGCTGTTTCATCGCCAATAATCTCATTAATTGCACGTAAGCAAACAATCGAATATTGAGGTAAAACAATTGTTTCTTCAAAAGTCTCTGGATCAATAGAGATATCTATCCACCCAGTCTCTTCTAATCGGCGAATAACGAAAGCGGCTTTGCTATTTAACTTTTGACTTATAAGCACGTCATCTTCATCAGGAACATCACTCATATCTTCCTCAGTATAATCGAGTTTATCGACATAGGATGCGCCCTTATCTTTAAGTGCTTTTAAAAAATCTTGCTTATTGATCAAAGCCTCGTCGTTTTGTAGTAATTCAAAAAGAATGAGAAGACTCTCAGCATATATTTGTCTATTTTTCCCGTTAAATATCGAGAAATAATTTGAAGGCACAATGTCAAATAAATTCATTTAATTCTCATCCCTAAATTACAAGAAAAATTATACCATACGCAAGGGTAATAAAAAAGAAAAAACCCGTTGTTTTTTCATTATTTTTTTGACGTTTTTAAAACAAAAAACGGCAAATATCGATTTTTAACAAAAACAACCGATTTTTACCCTTGAAAACACCTTCTTTAAGTGTTATTATAAATCACGCGATTTAAAGGAGGAAAACGAAATGTCAAGAGTATGTCCTATTACCGGAAAAGGTCCAATATCTGGAAATGCAAGATCACACAGTTTGATTGCAACTCGTAGAAAATGGAATGTTAATTTACATACGTATAAAATTGAGATTAATGGTAAACCTTATAAGATTAGAATGAGTGCAAGAGCTTATCGATCCCTCAATAAATCTACTAAAGCTGAATAATTAAAGCCTTCCAATATGGAGGCTTTTTTATTACACTTTTATTGATGTCGCATTTATGCGAATATCAAAAAAGGAGCGCTAAAAAGCATGGAAAACAAAACAAACGTGATGCGAATCCTTGAAAAGGCTAACATCGAATATAAATCTTACAAATGTTCAAGCAATCAATTTACTAGTGCCGAAGAAATATCAAAAACATTAGGAATCGATTCAAATAGAGAATTCAAAACCCTTGTAACAATAGGAAAGTCTCATGACTTTTATGTTTTCGTTGTCCCTAGTTCAAAAGAATTAGATTTAAAGAAAGCTGCGAAAGCTGTTGGTGAAAAAAATATCGAAATGATTCCAATGAAATCACTATTGCAAACAACTGGTTACATCCATGGAGGATGTTCACCAATTGGTATGAAGAAAAATTTTGTGACAGTAATTGATGCATCAGCGCAAAACTTCCAATCAATTGTTTTTAGTGCTGGAAGAGTATGTGAATTAGTTGATGTTGGAATTTCTGATATACCTAAAGTATTAAAATTTACTTACGCTGATATAACAAAATAGTCACGCTCCATGCGTGACTATTTTTTTTATAAATAAAAATTAAACAATGTGAGCAGCGTAATGGCAGAAATATCCGCCAGTACCATTTTCATAACAATATTCTTGAATTAATTGCGGAATAATTATAATTCCAGCAATAATTGCTGCAACAACAAATACTAAAGTAATAAAAATACCAATTGCACTACAAACAATTGAAGATGTTTTTCTGGCTTTTATTCCTTGATATAAACCAACTCCACCAAATACAAAACCTAAAATTGGAAACCAAAAACAACAAATTGAAGCAACAGCAAAACCTAGTCCAGATGGTGTCTTTTTAGCAACAACTGGAGCAGCAACAGGTTCTTCTTTCTTTTCTTCAACAGGTTTACCACATTTTGTGCAATAAACTGCATTATCATTTAATTCTTGACCACAATGTACACAATATTTCATAACTAACTTCCTTTTTAAGAATTCTATAATAATTTATCTAATAGTTCATCATATTTCTTAAACTTTTTAGGCTTCTTTTTGATGAGAATTCCTTTTTTAAAAACACAATAAGGATTTTCAAGAGTTTTTAAGTCAGAATATGGGTCTTTAGAAGTGACCACTGCATCAAAATATTTACCTTTGTCAAGTGAACCAACCTCTTTTTCTTTTCCAAGAATTTGAGCATTAATTAATGTAGCAGTTTTCACTGCAAAACTTGCAGTAACACCAACATACTTTTTAAAATATGCAAGTTCACGCCACATACCATATTGGAAGGCAAATGGGCATGAGGCATCTGTGCCTAACCCTACTCTAATGCCTTCTTTTAAGGCTAATTTTGAAGTTTCAATAATTCCATTAGCAACAATATCTGCATTAGATTTTTGTATATCATCGCACTTAGTAAGTTCTTTATTAAACTTAGCAAAAGGGATTGCTGGAGAAATTGTTGTAATTAGTGTTGAAGTAATCTTTTTATCTTTTGGAAGATATTTAGCTTTAAATTCATCATCTTTAATTATTGCCCCATGTTCAATAGTATCTAAATCGTTAGCAATACCAACAATCATTCCTTCACTACCTTCGGTATGTGAAGCTACTCGATAACCTTTTTTATGCGCATAACTTATACACCAAGCAGTTTGTTCAGGAGACATTTTGAGCGCACCACATCCGCCAACCTCTTTAGCATCCATGACTCCACCTGTAGTACAAATCTTAATCCAATCAACTTTATGAGCAATATTATTATCAATTAATTTTTCAAGTTCTTCTTTTGTGGCACCAGATCTAGCAAATGTACCATCTCCATGACCACCGGGAGCAGTAATTGCAAATCCCGAACAATAAAGAGTTGGGCCAACATATTTACCACTATTAATTAAGTCTCTTTGCTTACAATCACTATAATAAAAATCACCAACTGATCTTACAGTTGTCGTTCCACTATATAATTCAGTAAGCAAGGATTTCTTAACTAATTTATTTAAAATCTTATCGCCTACTTTAGTCTTTATTAGTTTTAAGGTACGTGCTTGAGAGGCTCCACCAGTTAAGTTTTTACTTGGCATTCCAGTTCCAAATAAGTGGGCGTGTAAATTAATTAATCCAGGCATAATATACATGTTTTTAAGATTAATCTCTTTAGCATTTTTATCGATAATGTTCTTATTAATATCCGCTATTTTTCCTTCTTTTACTAAAATATCGACATTATTAATTATTCTTTCTTTCTCAACATCAACTAAATTTACATTCTTAATCAATAAATACTTTTTATTCATATTTCGCCTCCAAATAAAAAGGGATATCTCGATTATATCCCTATTTAATTTTTTTCTTATAAAAACTTATACTTTTTAATACTAATTCCCTGGATTTAAAAATACAGTATTTTCATCATAGATTTTAACATCAGGAGAATCACTATATTTGACATAAGTATTACTAATGCCACCAGCATTTCTAATAGTAGAAGCTGATAAACGTTGATTAGCAATTCCATTACCTTTAGCAATCTTACATCTGCCATTTTCAAGTAATCCAGTTAGTGGGTTAAGATGATAGACGTTTTCAATATAATCATCATGTTCATAATTAGTAATATTGTTATATGAAAAATAAATATCATATGGAAAATGATCATTTTTAAGATCATATGTGTCACTTTCTACAACACTCTTTCCTAAACGAATAACTCGATAACAAGCATCTTTTTCTATTAAACCTTTTGTAATTCCAAGTTCATCGCTTAATTCAGGAGTAAGATGTGCTTTGCCCCAATTTGCTCCAGTAGAATCAATTACAGTATCTGCTCCAGAATTATATGTACTTAGCTTTCCATTAATTGTACCAACTTTATCGTTCGTCCATAAATACTTCCAAATTACATTATCAGTATTATTAAATAAATTAATGAATCCAGTACTCATAACAGTTTTAATATCAGGAATTGATTGAACAATTTGTGTTCCAATAACGTCTAACGAATAAGCAGCACTTGAATTAATGTAAGATTCTTGATCATAAGAACTATCTTCATCCCAAGAGATTCTTAATTTAAATTTGTTGGTTTGTGCACCACCACTAGCTAACATTTTGAAAGTATAGTATTCAGTTGCTGATGGTAGATAATTGCTATCGACATCAGTAAACGAAAAATCACTACTAAAATAAATTAAAGGATTAGAGAATGTATCATCATCACTACTATATATAGCACAATTTAAAGGAACAATTGAAGTTGCCCAAGTAAGCTTTAAAGTGACCATAATATCACTTTCGCTTGTATGCCCATCGCCCCAATTTTGTACACTAAAATTCTTATTTAAATATTCTCCTGGACCCATCTTAATTCCATTTTGAATATCCGACTCATTATATATTTTGCTTGAATCAGGTTTATCGATATTTTCATTATCTAAAGTATTAACAATAAAAGTTTTGGCAGTTACGCTTCCTGACCCAGCTTCAACTGTTGATTGATACTTACTAAAAACACCCGTTACTGCGGCAGTAACAAGAATTACACTCATTCCTAGGATAACTAAAATCTTTCTTTTAATCATATCTTTCCTTTATTGTAACAAAAAAGCCAGTTACAAGTGAATGCAACTGGCTATCTTTATTAATTAAAAGACCCTTTAGTTTTGCGTCATATTCTTGCGAATACTTTGCCTACTTAGATAATATCATTTTATACTTGATTGTCAATATTAGTAAAAGCACGTATTTATCGTGCTTTTTTTAATTTTTATTTTTTTAAAAATTATTTAATGTATTTCTTTGTAAAATCAAAAACTATCTTATAGAAACGGGTTGGATCTTGCGATTCGCTAGAACAATGCGCTGCATCTTTAAAAGAATGCTTTTCTTTATATATATCTTTAGGAATCGCGTTATAGTTTAAATCAAGATTATAGTAAGGAACAAATTTATCGCCAGTTCCATGAATTAAGCAGACTGGAGTTTTACATCTTTTTAAAGCTTTGACAGTTGTTTCGTTGAAATGCATATGATGGAAAATATGACAATAAACTTCAACCATTCTAATTAAAAATTTAGCACCTTTTAAATGCATTAAATTCTTTGCAGTTTGGATAAATTGATCATCAAGACTTGCATATCCACAATCAGCAATGCAACACTTCACATTACTTGGCAAATTTTCACCCATAGCAAGTAAAGCAATATGAGCACCCATGGAATGACCAAAAACTAGGATTTGCGCTTGTGCATCTTGCTTTACAACATAATTAATCCAAAGAAGCAAATCTTCTTTTTCTTTTGGTCCCATCGTAAAATATTTTCCTTCACTATCCCAATTAGCTCTTTCGTGAATCGAATAAATATTAAAACCAGCATCATAATATTCATGAATCAAAGTTGACCATTCACCTAAAACAGTACCAAAATAACCATGTAAAAAGATTACATATTTATGATTTTTATCTTTCGATCTTAAAAAGTAAGCCGCAAGTTTTAACCCATCATTTGAAATAATAAAAACTTCTTCATATTTCTTTGAATCAGAGAATTCTTTATCTGATAAAAGTTTGACAGTTTTATCTAAATTTGTATCGCTATCACTTGTTTCTTTAATTTCTTTTCTACATAGTGACCCTTTAAAAAACACATGGCCAACTATTAAGAATAAAATGATAAATAAGACAATAATAATCGCTAATACTAATAGAATAATTTGCCAAACTTGCATAAAAATTCTCCTTTATTAAGCCAAGGATTTATCGATATATTCTTCTACACTATCGTAATCAATGCCAAGCGAAACTGCTAATACACCATATACAATTCTCTCGGCCTGTTCGATAAATTCTTTATCTTTTGTGGTTAACTTGGCTGTGTCTCGATGTTGATGACACACCCTTAACGAAGCACATAAATCGTTTATATCACTATTCATTAATATTTCTTCATATTTCTGAATACGATGTTTCGATTCAGGAATCCATTCTATTTTTAAGGTAGGTAATGTTTGAATAAGATCATTGGCTTCTTTTTTTGTTAATAATTTATGAAGCGAATCGCTTTTTTTAATAGGAATTTTTATGGTCGTCCCTTGGTTCGACCCAAAAAGGGCATGGCATACATAGTACTTATTCTTTACTCCATCAAATTCCATTTCTTCAATATCATTGATTTGAAGAACACCGTACAAATTATGTACAACATACTCGTTTATTTCAAACATTAATCTCCTCCTATTTAAGCAAAGCAACGCTTATAATCAATACCAATAATTTCAAAGATTTTGATAGATATTTGAATACTAAAAAATATCGACTATATCAATATAATATCATTTTTTTGCCTAAAAAGAAAGGTTTAAAACTTTTAAGATTTTTTCTCAATAAGTAATTCACTACTAGTATCTCTTGTTGTTAATTTATTCATTGATAAATCAATTGCAAAGGCACCAACTGGAGCACTAAATAAAATAGCAATTACCGAGACTGTTAAAACTATCATTCCCGCTGCTTTTATAGCTTCGTTCCCCATTGAATTTCCAAGATCTAAAAGACCTCCACCAATTGCTGCTTGAACTGTGGCTTTTGGCACATATGCGATTGCAACAAATAGACGTTCTTTGAAGTTTAAGTTTGTTTTTATTAAGCAGGTAAATACACCAATCATACGAATTATTAAAGCAACAACTATTAATAGCAAAGCAGGTAAAATAATTGACCAAACCGAATCTAATTTAATAGAAGCGCCAACGAGAACGAACAAAAATATCTCGGCTACTGTCCATAATCTATCACATTTTTGAGCAATTCTATCCGCTTGAGTTTTTCTTCTTGCAAGTAAAACAATTCCAATCGTTATTACTGTTAATAAGCTAGAAAAACCAACCCATTTACTTATATAAGATTCTAAGAATACAAAACCAAAACAAATTCCTAAAATAATACTTAATTTTAAGGAGTCGCGCATATGCACTTTCTTAAAAAACAAGGATAAAACTAAACCAACAATAATTCCAACCGCTACACCAAGCACAATTGAAATAGGAACATTTAAAAATGTCATTACATTTAATGAACTCCCACCTTCAATAGTTAAAAAAGATGTATAACAAACAATCATTACAATATCATCAAGAGAACTACCAGCAATAATCATTTGTGGTATTCCTTTATTGGTTCCTTGACTTGTTTCTATCATCTTTATCATACGTGGGACTACCACTGCAGGAGAAACCGCCCCTAATACACTTCCAAGTAAAAAAGATTCTAGGTAAGTTAAATTTAATAAACTTGGTCCAAGTAACCCAATTGTGACCATTTCAATTACAGCAGGAATAAACGATAATAAAATTGCTGGTCTTCCTACCTTTTTAAGATCTTTTAAATCTAAAGATAATCCCGCTTTAATTAAAATAATAATTAAAGCTATCTTTCTTATCTCTGCACTTACACTAAGTAATGAATCATCGATTAATCCAAAATAAGCTAAAGCAATACCTAAAAGTAAATAAACAATCAACGATGGTATCCTTATTTTTTTAGCAAGAAAACCTAAGATACCACCAACAACAAGAATTAAAGTAAGCGATAAAAAGAACATAAAAACCTCCTAAAAGAAACAATGATTTCTACACATGTTTCATATTTATGCGTAGATGTCATTATCCTCTTAAGAGGCGGTTTTTTAGATAAATCTAAGCGGGAGCACATCATTCCCAAAAGAAATATAGCATAAAGAAAAATAATTAACCACCAAAAATTAAATTTTTTTATTGTACAAAACAATAAAAAAAGTATCGATAAAATCGATACATTTTTTTAATTTTGGCGGGGGTAGAAGGAATCGGACCCTCATCAGCGGTTTTGGAGACCGTTGCCCTACCACTAGACTATACCCCCACAACTATTCGCTAATTTTGGTTAGCGAATATTATTATAATTTTTCAAGCGACTTTAAACAAGGAGAATTATTGATTAATGCTTCTTAAAACCTTGTTAACAAGTCCCATATCAACTTTACCAGCATAATTTGTCTTAAAGTGTTTCATAACACTTGGGACACTTTTATCATCTAAAGATAAAATAATTTTTTTAATTTCGTCTTCACCCATTAAAGTTGGTAAATAGCCTTTAATAACATCAATTTGTGCTTCAATGTTCTTAACTTCTTCTGGACGATTAGCCGCTTCATAACCAGCTTTTTCATCATCTAATTCTTTTAAAGTTTTATTAATAATTGAAACCATTTCAACATCACCGATTGTTTTGTTATTAGCCTTTGCTTCATAACCAGCAATCATATATTTATTAATAACAACTCCTAATACTGCTCTTTTATTACTATCATGATTTTTAAGAGCTAACATGTTTTCTTTTCTTAATGCATCGATTAACATAGTAAATCCTCTTTTCGTTAGTATTATATACTAAAAAGTTAAGCGTTTCGCTTAACTTTTAATAAATTTACGTTTACTTCTTAATAAACTTGCCTTTATTTTTACCTTTTGAGGCACGTTTTAATGTTGAACCATTTTGATTTTTTGCAGTAACTCGAGCATATTCACTTGCTTCTTCTTCAGTTAGAAAAAGTTTTAAAGCTTTGCTAGACCCTTTTAAAACTACTTCCCATTTTCCTTTATTAGTAGGTGATTTTTGTACGATGTATTGTTTCAATTTAGTTCTCCTCTTTATCCATGATTGCTTTATGAAGAGCGGCAACAACATCCTTATCCAATTTATTCTTATTGCAATCATTTTTAATAATTTCATATGCTTCTTCTGGAGTATATTTTTCATGACGATATACACGTTTATTAGTTAAAGCACTATACATATCAGCAACCATTAAAATTTTTGCTTCTTTAGAAATATCCGTATCTTTTAAACCTTTTGGATATCCACTACCATCAAGTCTTTCGTGGTGTTCAAGTACTGCTTCACGAATTACTGGATCATCAAATGTTCCATTCATATATTTTAAAGATTTCTCAGGATGGAGCTTAATAATTTGGAATTCTTGTTCAGTAAGTTTTCCAGGTTTATTTAAAATTTTCTCATCAATTTCAAGTTTACCAATATCACGAATCAAAGCCGCTTTTGTTAATTTATCAAGATCAATTGTCCAAGGAAGATACTTTACAATTAAGTTTGCTAAACGAATAACATCAATTGATGAAGCAACTTCTTTATGATCAAAATCAGGATTACGTTTTAATTCTTCTTCAATCTTTTCACTAATATTTTGTACATAAGTAGAAGTGCCGTTTTCAATAGCTAAAACTGAACCACCATCTTTTGATTCTAAGAAAAAATAGGACGTATGATTATCAATTTCAATCGCATCTTTTTCTTCTAAATCAACTTCTTCACTTCCCGAATTATAAATAAAACTTCCTCTTAAAATGATATATGTAGTATGGCTATCTTCTAAACTCTTAAAATCAGGTACAACAGTTAAAATTCCATTCTTTTGTACGTTATAAAGAGTTATGGCATATTTATCGCTATATAAAATATGCGCTTCAAGCTCGTTAACACTAGGACATTTAAGATAGTTTTTTGTAACTTTTGTGGACATAAAAATACTCTCTTTTTTATTATTATATCAAATTAAGAAATTTAATGACCTAAAAAATTTTAAAATCTAATGACTTGTTCAACATTTTATAAAAAAACACGTGCCACATTGACACGTGTAATTTTATTTTTAATAATTCTTAGCTTCGACTTCGAAGTAACTTTGTGGATGAGCACAGCATGGGCAAACTTTTGGAGCATTCTTGCCAACATAGATGTAACCACAATTACGACATTTCCAAATTGTAATATCTGTATCTTTAGTGAAAACTTTCATTAATTCAACATTGCTTAATAATTTAGCATATCTTTCTTCGTGAGTTTTTTCAACTTCAGCTACTTTTCTAAATTTAACCGCAACTTCAACGAAACCTTCTTTTTCAGCAACTTCAGCGAATTCTTTATACATCTCAGTCCATTCATAATGTTCGCCTTCAGCCGCAGCTTTTAAGTTTTCTTTAGTTGTACCAATTAAACCTAATTCTTTAGCCCACATCTCAGCATGTTCTTGTTCGTTTCCAGCAGTTTCTTCAAAGATAGCTTTGATTTGTTCATAGCCTTCCTTCTTTGCAACCTTTGAGAAATAAGTGTACTTATTTCTTGCTTGGGATTCACCAGCAAAAGCAGCTAACAAATTCTTCTCAGTTTGACTTCCGGTATATTTATTTGCCATTGTCACCATCCTCCTTTATTTCTTGAATATCGTCACCAGATGCACCACATACTGGGCAAACTGGATTTGGATCATCACTTTCAAATTCGAATCCACATAATAAACAGCGATACTTTTTCATAATTTTTCCTCCAAGGTATTAATAAAGTACTTTTAGTTTTTTATCCTATTTATACAATCCTTACAAACTCCATAATAGGTAATAGATTTGTTTGTAACAAGGTTTCCATCTTTATCATAATATGAAGTTGAATCTTTTTCATTTTCTATATCATATATTATACCACATTTTGAACAAATAAAGTGGTCATGCAAATTTTTTGAAGCATCTTCAAAGATATCTTCATTAAGGTTAGTAGATACCTTACGAATAAACCCGTCTTCACAAAGTGTATTTAAATTTCTATAGACTGTAGCGACACTTAATGAAGGATAGTTTTCTTTTAAGTAACTAATAACTTCACTAGTTCTAGCATGCCCAAGGGTATGAATTGAACTAATAATAATTTTTCTTTGTAGTGTTTCTCTTTGCATTTGCGATAAATTCCTTATTGATAATAATTATAGTTAAGGCTTAAATATTGTCAAGAGGTTTAAACAAAAAAATATAAGGAATTTAAGGCAAAGAAAAAGGTTGGGATAAATTCCCAACCTTACTTTATATATAATCTTACTAAACTATCTACCTAAATAAGTACGAAAATCAGTGTTATACATGTATTGTTTATTGCTTCCATCATAACGTTCATTTTCTTTTTGCTTCTTTAGATCTTTAAGACTAATATACTTTACTTCTTTCTTTTTCATATCTTTTTCTCCTTTGAATCTAGATAAGCTAATTGCTTTTTAACTTATGCTTTAGAGAACTTCCCTGTTCCTTAAGCATCTTAATTATGAAGGAAAAATAACATTATTCAATTAAAAATGCTCGATTGGGTCGAGCATAAAAGCGCTTACATTTAACTTACAATTATAAATTTACGATATAATCAATACTTTTTTACTGATATAGTAAATTTATGAAAGTGTTTACATTTTCTTTAAATACTTAGGGTCAATATCGTATTTAAGCTTCTTATTATAGAATTTTTCGTATTGTTCAACCGATTCTTGATAAGCAAAATCACGCATATATTCCATGTTTTCTTTAGGATTTAAACCGTCTTTTGGATAAATTGGCTTAAGAATATAAAGATTAAATTGCTTAACAGGGAATCCATCTTCATCTTTTTTACATGTATCTTTAAAACAAATCATTAAAGGAATGATTGGCACACTAAATTTACTAGCATAATGGAAAGCCCCATTTTTATATGGACGTGGTTTTTCATACATCCACCACTCAGCTTGTTCTGGATAAAATAAAACGTAATGTTTATGGTCCATATGGTACTTAACCGCTTCATTAAATTGACGCATAACATTAAAATCATCGGGAATTGGCATCATTCCATCAGCTCGCATATATTCGCCTAATTTTGAGTTCATATTATTAAACCAACCAGCGGTTATAAATAATTTATGACCTTTTAAAGCATGTTTTACACATAAACAATCAAACATATAAACGTGATTACAAGTGATAATTGCTGATTTAATCCCTTTTAGATTCTCTCGACCATATACTTTAGTTTTCATAATCTTAGTATTTTGGTACCAAGAATAAGGGCGAACAACAAAGTGTTCTAACCACCAATATTTAATTTTTAATTTAAGAGTCTTTTTAATGTAAGGATATTTTTCAGTAACAGGAATACAAATATCATAATTAATAGGATCAATATGGACATCAAATATACCTTGTTTCTCAAGTTCAATCATCTTATCGACGACCATCTTTCTATTGCCCATAATTACTTCTTGCTCCCCTCTTCAACGCGTTCAATTCTTTCCCAACCATCGTTGTTTTTAAAGAATAACGCTTTAAAAACAATCTTGATATAACCCATATAAAAGAATGGATGAATAAGTAATAAAATAACTTTGTTATAGAATGGTAATTTAATATATTTATGGTCAATAATCATTGCAGTTAAAGTCATAAAGAAGAAACTAAAATAAACTACGCTAAAGGCAATTAAAGCATTAAATAATGAGTAGACAATTAATTCGCTCATGATGCATAAGAAGAATATGCTTAATAAACTATTTATTAAGAAAAATACAACTGCTAATCCAATCATCCAATAGATAATCCATAAAGCTTTGCAATAATAACGGTTAATCTTTTCTTTTAAAGTAATGCATTCATCAGATAATCGAGTGTTATAAATCTTTTTGCTATCGCAAACTCCCGTCATCCATCTAGTTCTTCGTTTATTTGTCATATCGAGCGTATCAGCTTCTTCCATATAAATATGAGCATAAGAGCAATAATAAGTTGTAAATCCTCTTAATGTTGCATCAAACATAAACTCAATATCTTCAGTTAATGTTTTGTTATATGGCCAACCACCAATCTTATTAATAACATCACTTCTAAAGCAAATCCCAGTTCCAATCGTCATTCCAGTAATGTTGTGATTAGATTTAAATCTATTGCCCATTTCATCAATTAAAGTCCAAATTATACCATTGCAAGCCGCTTCTAGAGGAATGCTCTTGCCTGGCATATAATAATTTTTAACAATTTTCTTACATTGAACAACTTGTCTTCCACTTGCGAATGCGTTATTTATTTCTTCTAAGCAATCGCTCGCCATCCAACAATCAGCATCCATAATAAGATAAGCATCGTAATATTTTTTACCAAATTTTTCAAATATCGCATGCATGCAATTATTCAAAGCATCACTTTTGCATTTTTGCGAACTAACTACATGAATAAATGTGTTTTTATATTCTTTAGAAATCGCTATCGTTTTATCTTCGGGATCTTTAACAATAATATGAATGTCGTAATAATCTTTATCATAGGTTTGTCTTTCTAAGTTATCTAATAATGTTTTAATAACACTTGATTCATCTCTAGCAGGAATTAAAACCGCAATTTTATTTTTCTTATCATTTTTAAGATGTTTTTGCTTTACTAATGGCGAAAACCAAGCCACCAATCGTGGTAAATACAACAATAAACAAAACCCAATTAAACCCAAAAATATATATAAACTAATTAATAATGATTGTTTTACAAATTCATAATCCATATATTAAACCTCCTTTTTCACATATTTAATAACTTCAACATCGTTATTTTTGCTTCGCTCTTCCATCGCGTTAAACACCTTATCTCTTAAATCATCTTTTCTTAAATTCTCTGGAATCTCAGTATTTACAAAGAATGGACCATCTAAATAAACAATAATTTTAGGCGCCTTTCTATGCTTTCTCTTTTTGTAAGTAGTTGTAAAAGCAAATACTGGATCACTAAATTGCACTGGATATCTAAATGAAGTGGATTTATAAGGTCTTATCTTTGTGTAATAAGGCCAAACATGAGCTTCAGGATAAATAATAATTGCATTATCAGTTACACTTCTTTTTTCAACGGCCTCAATAAATGAACGCATTCCTTTAAACGAATCAGGGATTGGTAATGCTCCAACCATTTTCATAAAGGTTCTTGTTCCTTTTTTTGCAACGTTTTGGCTATTTACAATTACATAAGACCTTTGTGGAAAAGTAATCAAATTTGGAATATAGGCATCAGCAGGTATATTTGTGTGATTGCCATAAAGGAAAACACCACTATTTCGATATCCCTTCATTGCTTTTCTATTTACAATTTTTATATCAAATTTAAATTTCATATATAAATAGGCGACAGGAGTCATGACTAGTCGATAAACTATAAAAGCAAAAAAGCGCCAAAATATATTGTTATGAATATATTTATAGTTCGATTCTAATTGATACTCTTGTTTTTTGATTCCACTAAATTCATCATTAAGTTCATCAGAGTAATAAATTGTTTTTTGCTCGGCCATTAACGATTCCTTTCATAACCTATTTAACTAGGTCAGTCTATATAATAACTAAATAAACAATTTAAACACGATAATAAAAATAGAATGGGGCTCTACTTTCAAGAGAGTCGCTATTTCTCATAAATTATTTAATGTTGCATTCATGCAAAAATAAAGTATTTATCGTATTAATTTTAAATACTCTAGATTTTTAATTGACTTTATTGTCAACTGAAAAAAATATCATTTCTACGATTATAATTGTATTTTATAATAATAAAAGTAAAATATATTCATGAGTGAAATCAAAGAAAACATTGGTAAAAATCTAACCGAATTAAGAAAGAAAATGAAACTTACGCAAGCCGAACTTGCAGCTAAGTTGAATTATTCTGATAAAGCTATTTCAAAGTGGGAACATGGCGATGCTATACCATCAATTGAAAATTTAGTAGAGATTTGTAAGTTTTATGGCATTACTTTAGATCAACTTGTAAACTCTGAATCAGGTACTTTAAAGCCAAAAGATAGCGCTAAACAAGATAGCGTAAATAAGTTAATAGTTACGCTTCTTTCTTTTGTAACGGTTTGGACACTTGCGACAACCATATATATTATTTATATTCTTGTTTATCACCAATACGAGTGGATTGTATTTATTTGGGCAATTCCACTATCAATTATTATTTTAATTATTTTTAATAGTATATGGGGAAAAAAATCAAGAAATTTCTTCCTTGTATCCTTATTAATTTGGTCTTTATTAGCTTCTGTTTATTTAAACTTACTAATACACGGATATAACCTTTGGGTTTTATTCATTATAGGCGTTCCAGCTACTATTATTACTATTTTGTGGAGCAAAATTAAACTTCACTAGTTGTGAATTTCTTTAATTCGTTTTTGATAATCAGATAAAACATCATCAAATTGATGAATTTTTAATGATTTATGGACTTCATCAACCTGCCATGGTTTAACGTTTTTAGTATGATAAAAAGGCAACCATCTAATAGTTTTGCAAAAATGTTTAACTATAGTCCCTGGTTTCATATTTCGTTGAACATTATAAATATAAGGTAAGAACTTCTTTTTTATAACCGAATGATTAAGCGCATCTTGATCTAAGAATGCCATTTTCTTTGTTAAGCATAAATGACGGCACTTCTTAAATAACTCGGTTTTTCTACATTGATCTAAATTAAATAGTAGTACTCCGGCATTTTGGTAATCACTACCAATAAAATACTCTCCTAAAACATCTTTACAGGCACCATATTCATAACCTTTTATATCATAATTATATAAAGGTGTAATATCACCTAAAAATCCAAGATCACAATCAAGATATAATATTCTATCTAAGTTTTTTGGTAAAAAATCAGCAAATAACCTAAGCATTGTGTATGGAGTATAAAAATTTTGAAGATTTGGAGAATCCTTCATTTCTTTTAAAAATGGTTCACGCATATCAACAAGAATGATTTTGCTATCTTTATTTCCTTCCTTTAAAACATCTTCAAGATACTTTCTTTCCTTCTCATTAATAGCAATAAACTTAGGATTATAATCAGTTAAATCCATGGTCATTAAATATAATGTAAATTGATTTTTATTATATTTTACTAAAGATAAAAGTTCGATTAACATTCCATCAAAAACTTTATTGTTGCCACACATTAATAAATTCATATTCATATAAATATGATAATGAAAAGTAACGACATTATCTATATAAATATTTTATTTTTGCTCGATTAGCAAGAGAATAGGTCTCTCTTTTTGTGAGAACCTATTTATTCACTAGTTAATTATTGCTATATCCTAATTTGCTACTTAGATTTAAATTAAAAAAATAAAATGTTGTAATTTCTACCTCATATTATAAAATAAGGTTACTGAGATAGAGGCGCTTTCGAGATGAGTACTTGATCGAGGAGACATCCTAAGACATCAAGGAAAGGCAAGATGGCCGAAACAATCAGATGGTAATTTGATTGATTGGGGCATGGAAGAAAATTCCTATGCACTCTCACTTCTAGGTAATCTAGGAGTTTGGCACTATTAATGGAATTATCTTTTAATATAAAAAGAGATTGCATTAATAACATGCAATCTCTTTTATTTTAAGGAGAACAAAATGCAAAGATTAAGCAAATTTTGTGCAATCGCTGTTGCTGTTATCTCCTCCTTGTTTCTAAGTAGCTGTGGCAATTCGACTGATAGTAAAGTCATTGCTGATGAAGGTGTACCCACGACCCTTTCAACAAGCGAGAAAGAAGATTTAGTTGTTGGACTAGAGTGTAACTATGCCCCATTTAATTGGACAGATACGATGGAAAACGACTATACGCTACCAATTGATGGAAAAGCAAACCAATTCGCTGATGGTTATGATATTCAAATTTCAAAATTGATAGGTCAATATGAAAACATGAATGTTGTTATTAAAAAGATGGATTGGGACACATTAATTCCTTCACTTGAATCAGGTGAAATTAATGCTGTTATTGCTGGTATGACCGATACCGAAGAACGTCGAAAATCTATTGATTTTACCGATGAATATTATCGATCAGAATTAGCTCTTATTGTTAGAAAAGAAAATGCTCAAAGTGGCATTATGTCTGAAGATGATTTTAAGACATTTATAAATGGCAAAACAATTGAATCACAAATTTCAACTGTTACCGATGAATTAATTGATATATTCGCAACGAAATATAATGCAATTCATAATAAAGCCGTGGCTGATTTCCCAAGTGCAGCTCTCGATGTTTCAAATAGTACTGTCTTTGCGATGACTGCTGAATTACCAGTTGCCACTTCAATTGTTGGCAGTAACTCTAATCTTGCAGTTGTTCGTATAAATCAAAATATATTAGGCGAAGATGCCGCTAAACTTGGTGTTTCTATTGGTATTAAAAAAGGAAACACTGAACTTAAAGCAAAATTAAATGATGCTTTAGGAAAAATTAGTTCAACCGAAAGAACTCAACTGATGAATGCTGCCATTTCTCGAAACGAAGGTTTAGGAGAAATGTCCTCAATTGCAAAGATTGCTTATTTACTTAAAAATTATTGGCAAACATTCCTTAATGGTTTAGTTTCCACAATTATTCTTGCAGTTGTTGGTAGTGTTTTAGGTCTTGTTATTGGTGTTTTAATTGCTGTTGGTAAAAATATTAAATTTAGTAAAGATGATAATTTTGCAATTAAAACTGGTAAAGGATTACTAAAAGGATTATGTAGCATCTATTCCGTTGTTTTAAGAGGAACCCCAATGATGGTTCAAGCATTAATCTTTAAATTTGCTTGCTCAGCATTTGGTCTAAACTGGAATGGAATATTAACTGGCGTACCAATCTTTGATGGCTGGTTAATTTGTGGTCTCATTGTTATTGTTTTAAACACTGGGGCATATATGGGACAAGATATTCAAGCTGGTTTAAATGGTTTAGATGTTGGTCAAAAAGAAGCTGCTTTAAGTTTAGGTATGTCAAAGTTTAAATCATTTATGCTTGTTGTTTTACCTCAAGCCTTAAGAAATTGCTTACCAACTTTAGCAAATGAATACATTATCAATGTTAAGGATAGCTCAGTCTTAAATGTCATTAGTGTTACCGAACTTTTCTTAAGTGTCTCGATTGCAACAAGCAAGAACTACTTCATGATTGAAGGCTACATTATTATTGCGGCAATTTACCTTATCTTAACTCTTATTGCTACTGGATTATTTAAACTTGTTACTAATAAGCTTGATGGAAAGAAGCATAAAGTACACTTGTTTAGAAGACCTATGAAAGGAGTTGTAGGAGAATAATATGGAACCAATTTTATCAATTAAACACATCTCCAAAACTTTTGGAGGTCGCGAAGTCTTAAAGGATATTAGTTTAGATGTTTATAAAGGCGACGTTATTTGTATTATTGGCTCGTCAGGAAGTGGAAAATCTACTTTCATTCGTTGTATTAATCGTCTTACTCATCCTACTAAAGGTGCTGTTTACTATAAAGGATTAAGAGTCGATAATTCTAGATCAAAATTATTACACCGCGAATATATTCGCTATAAAGCGGCGATTAAAGGGAAGTTTGGTGATGATTTGAATAATGAAAAAGTAATTCATAAAACTCATCGTGAAACAATTAAACGCGAAACCGAAGGTGCTAACGTAAATCTTATGCGAGCAAAGATTGGTATGGTTTTCCAATCATTCAACTTATTTAATAATATGAATGTTTTAAAAAATTGTACTGTTGCTCAACGTAAAGTCTTAAAAAGAAGCAAAGAAGAAGCTAATGAAATAGCGCTTAAAAATTTAGCAAAAGTTGGTATGGCCGATCGAGCAGACGCTAAGATTAGCGAATTATCTGGTGGTCAAAAGCAACGTATTGCTATCGCTCGTACCTTATGTATGGATCCAGATGTAATTTTATTTGATGAACCAACAAGTGCTCTAGATCCAGAAATGGTTGGTGAAGTCTTAGATGTTATGCAAAAACTAGCCGCTGAAGGAATGACAATGATTGTTGTAACTCACGAAATGAACTTTGCTCGTAATGTTTCAAATCGTACCATCTTTATTGATGGTGGGTATATTGTTGAACAAGGCCCAAGTAAAGAGTTATTTGAAAATCCAAAAGAAGAACGAACAAAACAATTCCTTCAATTCTCAAAGAACAAATAGTTTATACAAAAAAAGAAGCATTATTGCTTCTTTTTTTATGCTCCATCAACTGATTTATCACAAACATCGTCTGAATAATCATCATCGCTTGTTTCGTACTTTCTTTCATATTCATTTTCATGAAGCATATCAATATCTTCTCCAGTCTTATCTTTGCTTCTGTATGCTGGATTTGTATTTTTAGTTTTGTTGTTAGGATTAAATTTCATACCATTATTCTATGCCTAAATTTTTAAAAGTGAATAGAAAAATACATAAAAAAGAGAGTTCCGAAGAACTCTCAAAATTTTATAGATTTTAATAAAGACTATCTATCACGGTTGGAATAACCACGGTTATATCCACGGCTTCCACCATCACGGGAATCACGGCCATAACCACCAGGGTTACTTCTTCCATGGCTATATCCGCCACGGCCACCGCCGAAACCTCCACGGCCGCCACCAAATCCACCACGACTTGAATGTGGTTTCTTTTCACTTAATTCAACGTTAACTTCTCGATCATTAACCTTAAGACCGATTAAGTTTTTCATAACTAAATCAATTCTGGTTTTTGGTAATTCGAAGAATGAGAATTTATCTTTGACAAAACTGTCAGTGAATTCATCATTAACAACACCTTCGCAATGTTCAATAATGAAATTCTTTAAAGAATCCTTATCGAAACCATCTAAACTACCAACGTTAATGAAGAAACGTTGAGTGTTAGAATTGCTTTCTTGAGAAGCTGAACCACTATTAGTAGTAGCACTCTTAAGAGCAGTTTCATCCTCACATAACTTACGAAGTAAAGCTGCTTCGATTCTTGTTTCATCGATTTCAGCAGTACCATTTGAAGTTAATTCATTCTTGAAGTTTGTAATAGCCTCAACATATTCATCTAAAGTCGCCTTCTCAACCATGTTTTTAATCTCGTCTAAAATTTTGATATCCATATTTATATAGATCCTTTCATCCGCGCGCGATATTTTTCGATTCAATAATTTATGGGACATTTTACTCAGGTCTATATCTATAAATATATCTAGTTAATTAATACCAATTCGACAGACTTTGATACTATATCACTTTCATATTAAAGAAGATAGCAAAATATTTACTTTTTGTGCATTAAAAAACCTGTGCGAAATGCACAGGTTCATTTCTTACGATTAGATGAGCTTCTTTCGTAATTGCGAAGAGACTAAATCAACAATTAAGACAAGAATAATGACTCCATATAAGACACTTGCTAACATGCTCCAATGTTGATTATCACCATATACTTGAATAGGATAACCAACACCACCAGCACCAACAAGTCCAAGTAATGAAGCAGTTCGTATATTTAAATCAAAACGATAAAGAATAACACTTAAAAAATTTGGTGCAACTTGAGGAATAACGCCAAGTTTAATACGAGTTAATGATCCCGCACCACAAGCACTTAATGCTTCGATTGGATTATTATCGATGACGTCGAGTTGTTCGGCATACATCTTGCCAATCATACCAACACTATGAATAGATAAAACCGCAACGCCTGAAAGAGGACCAAAGCCAAAGGCTTTAACTAAAATAAAACCTAATAAAATTTCAGGGAAAGTACGAATGGTAATTAAAAATATTTCACTAATAATTGCCCATCTACCAACAATTCTTCTAGAAGCTAAGAAACCAAAAATAAGCGATAATAACGAAGCTATTGTTGTTCCAATAAAAGCGATAGCAAAAGTTTCTATTACTTGATAAATAACACTAGTTTGGAAAGTAAAGTTAGCACCATATCCAAAGAAATACTCAAGATTTGGAGTAGCAAACCCACGTAATAAATCACCAAATTTAGACCAGTTTGGATTTCTAAAATGACTAAAGAAATTAATGTCTAAACCAAAGTACAATAATAAAGCAACGATCACCGCTATAAAAATTAAATTATAAAGCCACTTCATTGGTCGAGCACCATAAGCTTCATCTACAGTAGCAAAGTGCTTAATTGTTCTAAAGAAAATCTTTTTGTACCATGGTAATTTTTTGTAGTCTTCATATGGCATATTTTTATCAAAATGAAAATATGCGAAAAACTTCTTATATCCAGGAAGAGTGCTATATTCTTCGTAATGCATTTTTTCGTTTTTCATAACTAAACAATCCTTCTTCTAATATAACTAGACAATAATTGTAAGAATAAAACTACAACAAATAATGGAACAAGAATAGCCCCAACCTTATCATATTGGGTCGATTCTATCGCATCACTTAATAATTGACCTATACCACCAGCACCAACGAAACCTAAAACAACCGAAGCACGAATGTTAATTTCAAAAACATATATAACGTTTGAAATAAATGTAGGCATAACTTGTGGATCAATAGATGTTTTATAAGCGCCTAATCTAGAAGCGCCACAAGAAATACTTGCTTCAAAAGGATTCATATCAACCGTCTCAACATATTCATACATTAATTTAAAAATGACCCCTACTGTAAATAAAGCCATTGCAACAACACCTGCAGTTTCATTAAAACCAAAGAAGATAGTTGCAATAATCGCAAGAACGAATGTAGGAATTGTTCTAAAAATATTAACAATAACCTTAACAATATTACGAAGAACATTGTTACGATTAATGTTGCGACTAGCCAAGATATATAAAGGAACCGAAATAATTGTTCCAATAATTGTTGAAATAAAGACCATCTCGACAGTTTGCCAAATCTTTGGGCAAGCAATAGTCCACAAGTAATTCCACCATTGATCATTAGTTTTTAGCGACCATTTTGAAGGAACAAATAATTGCCCTAAAATAGACCATAATTGACTAATATCAATATTATCTGGAATTGTAATAAAGAACCAACAAGCAGCAAACAATAAAGCTACTAAAAGCACATAGATTAAAACTTTGCTTCGCTTCTTCTCTATGTATTTATCTGGGGAAGTTCCATCACCATCATAAACTTTATAGGGATGGTACCCAAGTCTGTGTTTAAAAGACTTATCAGGATTAGTCAATAATATTGACTCCTGCTTATTTTCTTTATTCTGCATCGACTTCACCTAACTTTTCATTGCTCTTTAAAGATCTACCATAGATATGTAACAAAACATCATCAGTTACCTCATTTGGTTTACCATCAAAGACAATCTTTCCTTCACGAATACCAACAATTCTTGTTGCATATTTCATCGCTAAATCAACGTGGTGCATATTTGCAACAATGGTAATCTTAAAATCTTTATTAATTCGCTCAAAATCATTCATAACACTTATGGTTGTTACAGGATCAAGAGAAGCAACTGGTTCATCAGCTAAAATTACTGATGGTTCTTGAGTTAAAGCTCTAGCTAGAGCAACTCTTTGCATTTGACCACCAGACAATTGATCTGCACGAACGAATGCTTTATCTAAAATTCCAAGCTTATCAAGCGATTGTAAGGCAAGCATCTTCTCTTTTTTGGAGTAGTGATTAAATAAACATCCCCAAGTAGAGTGGTAACCCACTCTACCTGAAAGGACGTTCTTATAAACTGAACTACGTTTTACAAGGTTAAAGGATTGGAAAATCATACCAATACTCTTACGAATATCTCTTAATTCTTTTCCTTTTGCTTTACTGATGTCTTTGCCTTCTACCATTAGAGAACCATGTTGAATATCATGCATTTTATTAATTGTTCTAATAAGTGTGGATTTTCCAGCACCACTTAAACCAATAATACAAACGAAATCACCATCATTAATTGTTAGGTTAATATCGCTCAGAGCCTTATAGCCATTAGGATATACCTTATCTACATGTTCGAAGACTATCATATAAGCACCTCTTTCTGTAAAAAACTTAAAACGTAAGATTATATTCTACAACTCTATATAGTATTAAAGCAAATTGTTATCGACACAATATTGATAGAATTCTCTTTCGCCATCGAAATCGCTATCTTTTGCATCAGTATAACCAGTATGTGAATAAAGGTTATATAAGTAGTAAGCTCCAGTACCTTCAGTATCCTTATCACCATCTTTAACAGCGGCTTTGAATGCGGTCTTAACAGCAGCTTTTGCGTTATCACTTAATCCTGAACGAACACTAATTGTATCGTTATAGATTCCATCAGTAATAGCAACACATGGATAATCTTCAAAAATCTTGGAATTATGATACCATGCGGTATTTCCTTCTTTATTATATCCGTTTGAATAACGAACATCAGTGAATCCCCAGAAACCAGCGACTTCGCCAGTAAGCATAGCGGATAATGCAGCATCATAACCTTTAATATATAAACCTTTGATTTGAGTAGTTGCATCAGTGAGTTCATCAACCATCTTCATTCCGTAATCATTTAAATATTTTAATGGACGTAAATAACCAGCACCACTAGTTTGACCTTGTCGAGCAATAGTTAAACCAGCCATATCTTTAATATCAATCTTTCCATCGCCATTCTTATCAACATAATATTGTTTAGCAACGCAAAGTTGTGAAGTATACCAGTTAACATCAGTTGTACTTTGATCACCAAGATAAGTATAACCAGAAATCTCACCATTCATGGCTTTAATTTGCTTATCAACATCTCCTGGATAATCATCAGTTTGGACTTTATATCCTTTACGGACACTGGTCATTGAAACTTCGATTTCACCTTTATGTTTTAAAGTTGCTTCAGCATAACCACTAGCAGTTAAGAAACCAACATCAATTTGGCTAGATAACATAGCTTCGGTTGTAGCAGCATATGATGTACCGGTTGTAATATTGAATGTGTAACCAGTAACGGCTTTATTCAATATAGGTTCAAGGTTTTTAGCAAGAGTGGCTAATTCGCCAGGATCTCTTGATGGAACGAATTGAACATCAATTGTTGTGTCCTCTTCAGTTTTTTCGTTACAAGAAACTAATCCAGTCACGGCTAATAAACCAACAGCAGCCACCATTAAAAGCTTTTTAGATTTCATAATTCTAATATTCCTCCCAATTATTTGTCTAAATAAATGTAATTATTAAAAATGCATCTTCTTTTTGAAACAAAGAAGAAAATGCTCTCACAAACTATTTATTAATTTTTAGATTGCGTTTTATTGAATATAATAATTTCATTTATGTAATAATTCTCTATCATTTGGCATACCATATTCAATTGCTTATGAACTAATATACAATTCTTAATATTAACTTAATTTTATATAAATTTATTTACTATAATTTACAAAAAAATACTAGATAATCTTCTAGTATTTTAAAAACTTTAGCATAACCGACAACCATTTATATAATCGCCGTTATTGCTAAAGTTTTTATCCTTATATTTATATACTAGTTTCTGCCACCAGGTTGTCCACCACCTTGGCCACCTTGATTAGTGACACTAGATGTGACAACGGCTGATTGAGTAAACGAAACAGTTTTGGTTCCATCAACATAAACATCATAAGATTCATTAAGAACAAGTTTACTTGAAGAAACAACAAGAGCTTGGATATTCTTCTTTGGAGTATAAGT
>JBAYXD010000009.1:0-30286 GCA_041673725.1 Bacilli bacterium
CCTGGAGGGGAAGTACCTTCCAAGGGTTTGGCCGTTCGCCAATTAAAGTGGTACGCGAGCTGGGTTCAAAACGTCGTGAGACAGTTTGGTCCCTATCTGTTGTGGGCGAAAGAAGTTTGAATGGACTCGTCCCTAGTACGAGAGGACCGGGATGAACATGGCAACGGTATATCAGTTGTCTCGCCAGAGGCATGGCTGAGTAGCTGCCCATGGAATTGATAAACGCTGAAAGCATATAAGCGCGAAGCAGACCATAAGATTAGACTTCTCATTCGTAAGAAGTAAGTGCCCTCCAAAGTTAGGAGGTTGATAGGTTAGAGATGTAAGTGCTGCAAGGCATTCAGTCGACTAATACTAATAGCACGAGGACTTAATTTCTAAGATTTTAACCTAAAGTTAAAACAAATCATAAAATTTTTCGGTAATAGAACATGTTAAATAAAAGTATCTAGTTTTCAGGGAACAATTGTTCTCTATTAAGTCTGGTGACGATGACGCAGTGGACACACCTCTTCCCATATCGAACAGAGAAGTTAAGCACTGCAGTGGTGAAGGTATCCGCAAGGAGAGAATAACACGTTGCCGGGCTTTTTTTGTGGTTTTTTTCGAGTATTAATATATCTTTTTTAAGAAGAAATAATATGATATAATTTGAAAGAATTAGAGTAATAAAATGGAAAAAGAAAAAGACACTAATCGAAAGAAAAATATACCAGAAATTAGCTTAAAAGATATAAGCGGTTATATTGGTGATATATGTTGCGAAACATATGGTGTTTTAGGCTTAGTATCTAGCAAAAATCCAATTGATGTTATTCTAAAACGTGAACGATATAGTGAAGGTATTGGCGTTTATAAGATTGGTTCAAGATATAACGTTGATATCCATCTCACTGTTGCATATGGTGTTAAGATTACTGAGGTTGCTAGCGAAGTTAGCAATCGTATATTATATTTTTTGAATAAACAATTTCCTGGCCTTTTTAATAAGGTTAATGTTTATGTTGAAGAATTACGTGATCTTTAATTGCTAAAATTGGAGAAGACAAAATGAAAGTTATAAATGGACAAAAATTTAAAATGTTTGTTATATCAGCAGCAAACAATTTATATAATCATTACCCTGAAATAGACGCTTTAAACGTATTTCCTGTTCCTGATGGCGATACGGGCATGAATATGAATTTGACTCTTTCTAGTGGTGCTAAAGAAGTTATTAATCGCAATGATACAAATATTTATGAAATCGCTAAAGTTTTTTCTAGAGGCTTGCTTATGGGCGCTAGAGGGAATAGTGGAGTTATTACTAGTCAAATTTTTAGAGGATTTAGTGATGCTTTGGTAGGCAAAGAAGAAATTAACGCTATTGATTTAGCGAAAGCTTTCGATAATGGTCGTAAAATTGCTTATAAGGCAGTTATTAAGCCTGTTGAAGGAACTATTCTTACTGTTATCCGTGAATCAAGTAGTTTTTTATTGGATCATGTTAATGAAAAAACAACAATTGAAAATGCTTTAGATTTGATTTTAAAAGAAGCTAAAGATTCACTTAAAAGAACTCCAAACTTACTTCCTATTCTAAAGGAAGTTGGTGTTGTTGATAGTGGTGGTGCTGGTTTAGTTAAGATTTTAGAAGGCATGGACAGCGCAGCCCATGGTGAGTTTATTGATAAAAATTCTGCAACAGCTGTTGATGAAAAAAATGAAGATTTAAGCGAAGAAGAGGGCTTGAATAGCATTTTTTACACAACAAGTTTTGTTTTAAAACTTGGACCAGAAAAAAGTAAAAAGAATTTCCAAAAAAATAGATTTACAAGTGTTTTAAATGGGCATGGTGAGAATTTAAATGTTGAACAAAATGAAAATTTGGTTACTGTTTCTATAAAAGCTCAAAATCCTGGTGATATTTTGTCTTATGCACAAAACTATGGCGAATTTGTCTCACTTAAGATTGAAAGTAGTCTTGGGAATTCAAAGGTTTTAAGTCCTGTTATTCAAAAAGTTGAGGAGACTACTCCTATTAATAAAGTTGAAGAAAAAACAATTAATGAAGTTTTTTCGCCAACTAGAGAATACGCCCTTGTTGCAACTAGTTCTGGAGAAGGAATTGATAAACTTTTTCATGAGGTTGGAGTGAATTACATCGTCCCAGGCGGACAAACTATGAATCCTTCTACAGAAGATTTCTTAAAAGCAATTAAAGAAACGCAAGCTAAAGTCGTTTATGTTTTCCCAAATAATGGGAACATCATAATGGCTGCAAATCAAGCTAAGGATGTTTTGAAAGGAACAATCGATGTTATTGTTATTCCAACCAAAACAATAATGCAAGGCGTTGTTAGCAGCATGATGTTTACTCCTGATGTTTCTCGTTCTGAGAATATAAAGAGCATGACTGAGGCAATATCTACTGTAAAATCAGGTAGTGTTACCTTTTCAATTAAAGATACTGATATAAATGGTTTACATGTGACTAAAGGTGAATTTATTGGCATTAAAGAGTCTAAAGAAATTTTATGTTGCGATGCAAACAAAATTAATGCCTTGAAAAAGCTATTAGAAAAACTTGTTGACGACAATAGTGCAATTATAACAATTATCTTCGGAAAAGATATATCTAGCGAAGAAGAGACTGAAACAAGAAATTATTTAAAAGAAAATTATAAAGATTTAGATTTGGATTTAAGGCGTGGTGAGCAACCTATTTACAGTTTTTTTGTTGGCGTAGAATAAAATTTTAAAAAATATTCATAATTTTTTATAATACCTCCCTATATATTAGTGTGGGGGGTAAAAATGATCTTAAACAAGAGTTATATTTATCGTATTTATTTAACGACTAAACAAAAAAACAATTTTTCGACTCTCTATAATAAAAATGTATTTCTTTTTAATAGGATTTTAGAAGAAAAGAAAGAAAGAATTGATTCTAAAGAGGATGAAGCAATCTTTATTAAACCTTTCGTTCGTAAATTCATAGAGTTAAGAAGCGGCAATTTTATTTCTTATATGTCGACATATCGTCTTGCTAATCAAATTATTAAAAAATATAAGGATGGATATTTAAAAGATTTTCCAATGGCAAAAAATGCTTTGAAATACCCAAAGAAAATTCATTTTGATTTAGAGTTTAAATATACTTTGAATAGTCAAAAATTGATATTATCAATTGACCATATTGGTTCTTTTAAAATAAAATACCATCGACCATTGCCATTAAAATCAGTTGTTAGGAATATAATAATCGAAGAAAGAAATATCAATGAGTATTATATCAATATTTTGGTTGGGGAATTAGTTTCTATAAAGAACACAATACCCCAAAAAGCCGTTGGCCTAGATTATTCTTCGCCAAATCTATTTGTAAGCAGTGATAACGAATTAGGCAATCGCTTTCAGGTTAATAATTATAATCTAGCAAAAATTAAAAAGATTCAAAGGCAATTATCAAAGTGCAAGTTCAATAGCAAGAATTATCTAAAACTAAAAGCAAAAGAAGAGAAGTTATATCAAGACGTAACTAACAAAAGAAATTATTTTTTGCATAAAGCGGCAAATTATTGTATAAATAGGTATGACTTAGTAGGAGTAGAGACTTTGTCTTTAGCAAAAATGGCGCAAAAAAATAATTTAGGTAAGCACACTTATGAAAACGCCTACGACAAATTTCTAAAAATTTTAGAGTATAAAGCTAAAGAAACTGGTAAGTATTTTATCAAAGTTCCAAGATTCTATCCTTCTACTAGAATTTGCTCAAATTGTGGGCAGGTTCACGAAAAATTGTCTCTATCTAAAAGAATATTCACCTGCGATTGCGGATTCGAAATGGATCGCGATTTAAACGCCGCGATAAATATTCGCGAAAAAGCAATCCAAATTCTTTTAGAGAAGATGAATAAATATTATAAAGGAGGAAGCGAAATAGAAACTAATAAAGACTTTTTAAAAGATGAAAACCCTAGAGCATAGGGAGTTAGCCCATTGATACTTAAGCTCCGTGCTTATTGAGTGGGAAGATTAACAAAATTTTATAGCGTTGCGTTGATCATGCTACGGATAATTAAGCTACATATAGCATTGTTTTTAAAGGTGGGGGGTTAATCTTCCCACTTTTATTATTTTGATGATAAAATGCAAATATTCTAATATAATAAATAAGAGGTAAAATTCAATGAAAATTGTTATAGATATGATGGGCGGAGATAATGGTGTTAAAGCCACGATTCCTGCATTATTAGATTTTGTTAAATTACATGAAGATATTTATGTATACGCTGTTGGTGATAATTCTTTAGATAGCAGTTTAAAAGGTTTTAAAAATATTGAAATTATTCATTCCAAAACTATATTAAGGATGGACGTTGATCCAATGACTTCGTATAGAGATGAAAATAGTAGTTTAATGGTAGCCGTTAAGGCTTATCTTGATAATAAATGTGATGCATTAGTAAGTGCTGGTTCAAGTGGCGCATTATTAACTGCTTCCATATTTAAAATTAAACGTATAGAAAATGTTATTAGGCCTGGTTTTATAACTTCTTTCCCAACAGTTAAAAAAGGAAAGTATTTTGTTGTTTGTGATTTAGGCGCAAATAATTCAAATACTAAAGAAGAACTCCATCAATTTGCTAAGATGGGATCGTTGTTTTATGAGTTTGTTTATCAAGAAAAGAATCCAAGGGTTAACCTTTTATCTAATGGAACAGAGGATGAAAAGGGCAGTCCAGTAACAAAAGAAGCTTTTAAACTTATAAAAGCAGATAAAACTATCAATTTTAAAGGAAATACTGAAGGAAGAGACGCATTATTTGGAGATATCGATGTACTTGTTTGTGATGGATTCTCTGGAAATATATTCTTAAAAGCAACAGAAGGTACTGCAAAAGCTATGTCTTTTATGATTAAAGAAGCTTTTTCACGCAATATATTTTCAAAAATAGGTTATCTTTTATCTAAAAAAGGAATAAAAGATATGCGTACAAGAATGGATTACAAAAATGTCGGTGGAGCAATGCTTGTTGGGGTTAATGGAATTGTTATAAAAGCACATGGTAATAGCGATGAGCAATCTTTCTTATCCGCTCTTAACTTATCTTATAAATTAGCCAAAGATAAAATTGTTGATAAATTTAAGGCGGAAATTAAATGAAAAGCATAGATGAGTTCTTTAAACGATTTAATATAGTCCCTAAAAATAGAGATTTATACCTAATGGCATTTACGCACTCTAGTTTTAATAGTGATGCAAATACGCATCATCATGATTATGAGCGTTTAGAGTTCATGGGGGATAGCGTTTTAGGCTTTGTAGTTGCAAGTTTAATCTATAAAAATCATCCAGAAATGAATGAAGGAGCTATGACTAGAACAAGATCTACTTTAGTTCAATCAATCTCTCTTGCAAATAAGGCTAAAGAGTATCATTATGACGATTTTATTCGAGCTGGTCATTCTTTAAATCAAGATGAAGCTTTACATAATCAACATATTCTTGAGGATGTTTTTGAGGCCGTCCTTGGCGCAATATATATTGACCAAGGCATTAATTTTGTTTCGCAATATATTATAAATATGTTTGAAAACGATGTTATTAATTTTACTCCATCTGAAGTAAAAGATTATAAGTCGATTTTACAAGAAGCCATGCAAGCGGAGTATAGAGAATCAGTCGCATATAAGACAATCAGTGAAAAAGGACCTCCACATAATAGAATTTTTACTGTGGAAGTTACTTTTAATGGTCAAGTCTTAGGACATGGTGTAGGGAAAAGTAAAAAGGAAGCAGAAAGAAAAGCTGCTCAAGATGCATTAAGTAAGGTGGCTAAGTAAATGGGATTATTTAAATTTTTAAAAGAAAAATTATCTAAGAAAAAGAACGATAATACTGAGCAACAATCTCTAGACAAATATAATAAGGGACTTGAAAAATCTCGTATTAATTTTTCGAATAAACTTGATGGACTTGCCAAAAAATATAAAGAAGTAAACGAAGATTATTTTAATGACCTTGAGGAAATACTAATTGAAGCCGATTGTGGTATAGAATTTACTCTACAAATCATTAGCGAAATTTTAGAAACATCGAAAGAACAAAAAATTACCAATCCAAAAGATATTAATGAATTACTCGTTGATAAAATGTTTTATGATTATCTTAAAGATGGAGAAGATATACATAATGAAATCGAATTTAATCATAAGCCAGAAGTTTTGCTGATGGTTGGTGTTAATGGCGTTGGAAAGACTACCACAATAGCAAAAATTGCTTATCGATATCAGAAGGTGGGAAAGAGGATTTTGCTTGTTGCCGCTGATACTTTTAGAGCTGGAGCAACAGAACAATTACTTGTTTGGGGAAAGAGAATGAACCTTGCTGTTGTTACTGGCAAAGAAAATGAGGATCCAGCGAGTGTCGCATATGCGGGACTAAGTAAAGGCATAAAAGAGAATTACGATCTTGTGATAATTGATACGGCTGGAAGACTACAAAACAAGCAATTTTTGATGGACGAACTCGCCAAGATTAAACGCGTTATTTCAAAAGAAATAGATTACGATTTTGAGTGTTTTTTGGTTATTGATGCAACTACTGGACAAAATGGTGTTGTTCAAGCCAAAGCTTTTAAAGAAATTATTAATATAACTGGTATTGTTATTACTAAAATGGATGGAACAAGCAAAGGTGGAATTATTTTAGCTATTCGAAATTCTTTGCATATACCTGTTAGATTTATTGGTTTAGGTGAAAGGATGGATGATTTAGAAGAATTCGATTTAGATAAGTATTTATATGGCCTTTGTGGTGGGTTAATCGAAAATGAATGAACTAGAAGAATTTAATTACATTAACAATTTATACGATATCTATCGTAATTTATTCACAAGTAAACAGATCGAGATTATGGATAATTACTTTAAATTTAATCTTTCTTTGTCAGAAATAAGTGAAAATTTAAAGATTTCAAGAAGTGCCGTTCTTGATACAATCAATCATTCAAAAAATAAATTATTTCAATATGAGAAATCCTTAAATTTATATGCTAGAAATAAGAATATTGAAAAAATATTAGATGATGAAAAAATTGATAAAGAAGTAAAAGATAAAATTTTAAAGGAGTTATAAAATGGCATTTGAATCATTGACTGATAAATTTTCTAAAATAATAAAGAAAGTTAAAGGACAATCTCGTTTAACAGAAAGTAATATGGATGATGTTCTAAAAGAAATTAAGGTTGCTCTTTTAGAAGCTGATGTTAATTATAAGGTAACGAAAGATTTTATAAGCGAAGTAAAAGAAAAAGCGATTGGTGCAGAAGTTTTTGATAAACTTAATCCAAGTGAAACAGTCGTAAAAATTGTTCGTGATGAATTGGTTGAATTGCTTGGTAGCGATAAAGTAAAAATAAATTATGCTGCTCATAGACCTACATATATTATGTTAGTTGGTTTACAAGGTAGTGGTAAAACTACTACTGCGGCAAAATTAGCTAACTTAATGAAAACTAAAGAGAACAAGAAACCTTTATTGGTTGCTTGCGATATTTATCGTCCAGCTGCAATTGATCAATTGGAGCAATTAGCAAAAGAAATAAATTGTGACATATATTTTGACCGAAATAGTAAAGATCCAGTAGAAATTGCTGAGAAAGCTAAAGAAAAAGCAATAAAAGAATCTTATGGAGTTGTTATTTTTGATACTGCTGGTAGATTGCAAATTGATGAAGTATTGATGAATGAACTTAAAGAAATGAAAGATAAGCTCAATCCTGACGAGATTCTTTTATTGACTGATGCTATGGCTGGTCAAGATTCTGTTAATGTTGCTGGTACATTCAACAATTTGCTTGGCTTAACAGGCGTTATAATGTCGAAGATGGATGGAGATTCCCGTGGTGGTGCGGCTTTATCGATTGCTAAAGTTACAAGTGTTCCAATAAAATTTATTGGAACTGGCGAAAAAATTAATGATATTGATGTTTTTTATCCTGACAGAATGGCCGAAAGAATTCTTGGGATGGGAGACGTTTTAACCTTGATTGATAAAGTTCAAGAAAACGTTGATGAAAAAGAAGCTAAAAAGACCATGCAAAAGATGGAGGATGGTCGTTTTACTTTGGTAGATATGCTTGATCAAATGAAACAGGTTCAAAAATTAGGAAGTCTTGGTGGTTTAATGAAATTGATTCCAGGAATGCCAAAAGTATCTGACCAACAATTAGCTGTCGCTGAAAAAGAAATGAAGAATTTTGAAATTATTATCAATTCAATGACCCCATATGAACGTGAGAATCCAGATATCTTAAAGAATTCTAGGAAAATAAGAATTGCTAAAGGTAGTGGAAAAACTACTGCAGATGTAAATCGTGTTTTGAAGAAATATGAACAATCAAAAATAATGATGAAGCAAATGAAAAACTATAAAAAAGGAGGTAAATTACCTCCTGGATTTAATGGTTTTTAGTAAATTTTTTACCTTTTTCAATCGCATCTTGTTCCCATTTTGGGGTTGCATCAGTTTTTAATTCATCTAATAGTTTTTTATCTTCTTTTGTGAAGGTGTAATTTGCAAATAAATCAGGTCGATATTGTTTTGTTAACGATATCGACATTTTTTTATGGTATTTATTAATTGCAATATGGTTACCTGAATATAGTAATAATGGAACAGAGTCGTTTTTATAATCGAATGGTTCGGTGTATTGTGGATATTCTAGTAAGCTGTTTGTAAAACTTTCTTCTACTGTTGAAGATTCGCTTATTACGCCTGGAATTAATCTTGATATTGAGTCTATCAAGCAAAAAGCGGCTGTTTCTCCACCAGTTAGAATAAAATCACCTATAGAAATTGATTCGTCAAAATACTTATATACTCTTTCATCAACACCTTCATAATGCCCGCAAAGAATTAAGATTTCTTTTTCTTTTGATAAACCAATCGCCTTGGCTTGATTAAATTGCTTCCCACGTGGAGCAAGTATGATTTTATGCGTCGCATTTGTGCAACTAGCATTTAAAGAATCGATTATTGGCTGACATTTCATAATTAAACCAGCCCCACCTCCAATTGGTGGTGTATCCACACGTCCATACTTATCTTTTGTAAAATCTCTTATATTAACTAATTTTACTTCTATTAAGTTTTTGCCAATTGCTCTTTTTAAGATTGAAGTATTCAAAAATGATTCAAACATTTCTGGAAAGAGAGTTAATATTATAAATTTCATATCAAACCTTCAATTACATTTACAACAATTGTTTTGTTTTTAATGTCAATTTTTTTGATAAACTGTTCAACAAATGGAACATAGAATATTTTTCCATTAAAATCGCATTTTAATGTAAGTTGAGCAGGGAATTCTTCAATATCAACAACTTTACCACAATTCGAGTTATCAGAATTTGATATTATTGTACACCCTATCAAGTCTACATAAAAATAATCATTCTCATTTAGAACCGATTCATCTTTAATGGCATATAAATCAAGTTTTAGTAGTTCTTCAGTACTTTTTGAGTCTGGATATTCATCAAAAGAAACAACATCAAATTGCTTATCAAGTTTTCTATATGTGTTGACTGTTAATTCTTTATAATTGTTATTTAATTTAATAAAGACTTTATTAGATTTTTCATATCTTTTTTTAGCAAAAGAAGTGGTTGAAAAAACTCTTACTTCACCCTTTAAGCCAACTTGTTTTACAATCGTTCCAATTTTTAAATACATATCTTATTTTAGTAAAAAATAAAGGAGTAGTCACTACTCCTTTTTTTCTTTATCCTCTTGATCGAAAGATTCAAATTTTAAATGAACATGAATTCCTTCGAGTTTTCCGCTAACTGAGATTACATCTCTTATAGCGTTTGCTACAACACCTTTTTTACCAATTAATCTTGCGGTATCTTCGTTTTCGGCAACAATCAATAAAGTGACATCTTTTTCGTTTGTGCTTGGTTGTTCTCTGATTAATACAGCTTCAGGTTTGGTAATAATAGGGTCAATTATAGTGTGAACTAACTCTTGATAGTTCATAGTTACTTAGCCTTTTTTGTACTTGGTTTTTTAGCAGCTTTAGCAACTGACTTAGTTTTTACAACTTTAGTTTTTTTAGCAGCATTATTTTTTGCTTTTGCATCATTAGCTTTTGCTAAAATACCTTGTTGGGCAAAAATTGCTTTAATTGTATCACTAAATTGAGCACCATTGTTAATCCATTTTATGGCGATTTCTTCATTAATAACAGCACCTTTTTTACCTTTTTGTGGATCGTAATATCCGACTTGTTCGAGATATCTACCATCTTTTGAATATCTGCTATCGGCAGCTACGATTCTATAAAAAGCTCCTTCATGACGACCTGTTCTTGCTAATCTAATTTTTACTGACATAATTTTGTCTCCTTAAAACATAGATATTTTAGTAAAAACTTATATAACTGTCAAGTAGTTTTACTTAACAGGTTAAAATTATCGTTTTACAACCAAAAGTTAATGTGGTATATTAATAAGGCATTCTTTGAATGCTACGGACGGTCCGCTTTAATTTGTCACTATTATATGAACGCCAAGAGAACGATACAAGAAAGGGGTAACCTATATGAACAAGAATTTAGCAAAAGAGATTACTGCTAGCCAATTAAAGAATAATATCCCAGAATTTAATTCAGGTGATACTGTTCGAGTTTCTGTAAGAATTACCGAAAATGGTAAATCCAGATTACAAGCTTACGAGGGTGTTGTTATTTGCCGTCGTGGTGGTGGAATCAACGAAACCTTTACAGTTCGTAAAATGTCAAGCGGCGTTGGAGTAGAGAGAATTTTCCCTCTTCATTCACCAAATGTTGCTAGCATTGAAGTAATTAAAAAAGGTAAAGTTAGAAGAAATAAGATTCATTATATTCGTAAGAGAACTGGTAAAGCCGCTCGTATTAAACAAGTGTTTTAGTTAGTTGATTATTATTAAATAAAAAGTGACCTAAAATAGATGAGTTAATCTCATCTATTTTTTTATTAAAAAAGTTTATAATGCATATATGCAACAAAACGAAAAGAATGTCCATTGGTTTCCAGGACACATGAAAAAAGCCGCAATAAGAATAGAAGAACAAGTAAAACTTGTTGATTTTATTATTATTCTTTTAGATAGTCGAATACCAATTTCTAGCAAAAGCGAATTGCTTGAAAAGATTGCTGGGAATAAAAAGAAACTTTATGTTTTGACTAAGGTAGATTTAAGCGATGATGAAATGACAAAAAAGTGGCTAGAAAAGTTCAATAATAATGGTGATAGAGCGATTGGTTTAGATTTAACTAGCAATGCATCAAAAAAAGAATTGGTTAAAGTATGTGGCGAATTTGCTTCAGATAAAAAAGAGAAATATTTAAAAAAAGGCATTAAAAATATAGGATGCAGAGCAATGGTTTTAGGAATTCCAAATGTTGGTAAATCAACATTAATTAATCTTTTCGCATCTAAGCATCTTGCTGAAACTGGCAATATCCCAGGAGTAACAAAAAACATAACTTGGGTAAAAGTTGGAAATTTTGAATTAATGGATGTACCTGGAATACTCGAACCTAATTATAAAGATAAGAATAAAGCTATTAATTTAGCTCTTATTGGATCAATGAAAGAATCAATCTTGCCTACGCATGATTTATGCATATCATGCGTTAATTTCTTGCTTGCCTATTATAAAAAGGAATTCATAGAGCGATATGGCTTAGATGCGACACGCTTAGATTATGAATTTATCATCAATGAAATTGCAAAAAAGAGAGGGTATCTTTCTAAAGGCGATATCCTTGACACTAATAAATGTGAATTAAATTTGCTAAATGAATTTCGTAATGGAAAAATAACCAAATTTACTTTAGAAAGAATCTAATATGCTTACTTACGAAAAAAACTTCTATTCGGAAAAGATAAAAATTATTGTTGGTGTTGACGAAGCTGGTAGAGGACCATTATGTGGTCCCGTAGTTGCTGGTGCCTGTATTTTACCAATGGATTATCTTGATGAAGATATTAATGATTCGAAAAAGTTGAGTGCCAAAAAGAGAGAAATTGTTTTTAAAAGAATAGTTAAAAATTCTATTTCGTATGGAATTGGTTACGTTAGCCCAAAAGTAATTGATGAGGTAAATATTTATGAAGCGTCAAGAATTGCAATGATTAAAGCAATTAGTAATTTAAGGCAAAAATATGATTTGATTCTTACTGATGCAATGCCAATTAAACTTCCCAATATCGAAGTTATTCCAATTATTAAGGGTGATGCTAAATGCGAGTGTATTGCTGCAGGAAGTATTTTAGCGAAGGTTTGTCGTGATCATTATATGGAAGCTATGGCAAAAAAATATCCAGAATATAAATTAGAAAAAAATAAAGGATACCCAACAAAAGAACATGTTGAGCTTTTAAATAAGTATGGCCCTATCAAAGGTTTTTATCGTTATACATATAATCCTGTGAAAATTGCTTACATAAAAAGTTTAAAAATTATCTAATTTTTTAAAATTCCCTCCTATTAACTAGTAGGAGGGTTAAAAATGATAACCGGGAATGATATTCTTTTATATTTAAGTTATAAATATAAATCAAATTGGGAAGGGATGATGGAAGCCATTAAAAGGAGAGATGAGATAAAAGTTGAGGAAATTAAAGCAATCAAAGACAAATTAAAAAGTAAGTACGTCACGATGGTTGATAAAGAATATCCTGAATATTTAAAAACTTTAGGTCATCCACCTTTTGTTTTGTTTTATAAGGGCGATTTAAATCTGCTTAGTTACGATTCAACTCATAGATTATCTGTTGTTGGAAGTAGGAAATGTTCTTCCTATGGGGTTGATTCAACTAAAAGCATAATTGATGGATTGCCAAAAGATTTTTTGATAATTAGTGGTCTAGCTCATGGAATTGATAGTGTAAGTCACGAATCGGCGCTTAGAAATAATTTGAAAACTGTTGCCGTTTTAGGGGACGGACTTGAAAGGATTTACCCCGCTAGCAATAAAGAATTATCGGAGAATATTTTAAAAAATGGTGGTTTATTAATTTCAGAATATTTTGATGACGTTGAAGCAAAACCGGAATATTTTGTTAATCGAAATCGAATCATTGCTGTACTTTGCAATTTTTTATTGGTATCGGAAGCCTATGAAAAGAGTGGAACATCGATAACTGTTAATTACGCTTTGAGTTATGGAAAGGATGTTGGTTGCATTCCTTATGAGATTAAAAAAGGAAGTATTTGTAATACTTTATTAAAAGATGGAGCTTATCTAATTGAGGATGCTGATGACATTGTTCGAGTGATTCACTAAAAATATTTAAATAATATATATCTATATATATATTTAAGACGCAAAACTGAATTTATTTATTTGACAAATCTCATAATTATCTTTATATTTTGTTCGCAAAGGAAATATTATGAAATTAGTAATTGTAGAATCGCCAACTAAAAGTAAGACAATCGGAAGATATTTAGGTGAAGACTATATTGTCGAAGCTTCTGTAGGACATATAAGAGATTTAGCAACTTCGGGAAAAGGTGGTCTTGGAGTTGATGTTAATGATGGATTTAAACCAACCTATGTTATAAGTAAAGATAAGAAGGAAGTTGTTAAAAAACTTGAAAAGTTAAAAGATAAATGCGATGAAGTTATACTCGCAACCGATCCTGATAGAGAAGGAGAAGCAATTGCTTGGCACTTAGCTTCCGTTTTAAATCTAGATGTAAATACAACAAAACGTTTAGAATTTCATGAAATTACTCATGATTCAATAACTAATGCTATAAAAGCTCCTCGAGTAATTGATATGAATTTAGTTCATTCACAAGAAGCTCGTCGAATAATTGATCGTATTATTGGTTTTAAGTTGTCTAATTTAATGTATAGTCGTATTCGTTCAAAGAGTGCAGGTCGTGTTCAATCAGTTACTCTAAAATTAATTGTTGATCATGAAAAAGAGATTACCGATTTTAAACCTGAAGAATATTGGACTATTGAATCAAAGATTAAAAAAGATAGTAAGGATCTAACTATAGATTTAGTGAAGGTTGATGATAAAGTTGTAAAAATCACTAATGAAAAAGATTGTGATGCGATTATGTCGATGATAGGTGACGAAGTTAGTGTCTCAGAAATTAAGAAGACTGAAAGAAATCTATCGAGTAAGGATGCCTTTATCACTTCGACTTTACAACAAGAAGCCTTTAATAAATATCATTTTAAGACTAAAGAAACTACGTTCTTGGCCCAAAAACTTTATGAAGGTACTGAAACTGATGAAGGGTTAACAGGTTTAATTACCTATATTCGTACCGACAGTACGCGTCTTTCTGATACTTTTATTGACAGCGCAAAAGATTTTATTATTAGTAAGTATGGCGAAAATTATTATAAAGGGAAACGTGTTGTTAAGAAGAATGCTTTAATGCAAGATGCTCACGAAGCTATTCGTCCAACTAGTTTAAAACGCACTCCTGAACTAATGAAAAAATATCTTTCTGATCATGAATATAAACTTTATAAGTTGATTTATAATCGAGCAGTTGCAAGCTTAATGGTTGATAAAAAAGTTGAAGCTACTAACGTATCCTTTAAGACTAATAATGTTACTTTTCAAATTACTGGTAGTGTAACAATTTTTAAAGGTTATGATGTTTTAAATATTGATAACGATGAGAGTAATGCTTTACCTGTTTTTACTGAGGGTGAAAAATTTAAATTATTTGATACTAAGAAGGAACAACATTTTACTAAAGCTCCTGCAAGATATAGTGAAGGTAGAATCGTTCGTTTAATGGAAGAAAAAGGTATTGGTCGTCCTTCAACTTATGCTTCAACTATTCAAACTCTTATTTCCCGAAAATATGTAACGAGTGCTAAAGATGGTTTAACTCCTTCGGAGCAAGGAACTAAAACTGTTACCGTCTTAACGAAGTATTTTCCAGATTTAATGAATACTGAATATACTGCCGATATGGAAACTAATCTTGATAAAATTAGTGATGGAAGTGAAGAAGAACTTGCAGTTATCAAGAATTTCTATGATCCATTCATTACTCATTTTGAAGAAATCAAACCAAAGATTTATAAAGATCCATTAGAATACACTGGTGAAAAATGTCCAAAATGTGGCTCTCCTTTAGTAGTTCGACATGGAAGGAACGGCGATTTTGTCGCATGTTCTAATTATCCAACTTGTAAATACATTGAGAAAAAAGAAAAAGAACCTCTAAAGTTTGTTGGCAGAAATTGCCCAAATTGTGGTCATCCTCTTGTTTATCGTAAATCTAAATCAGGCGATGAATTTATTGGCTGTTCAAATTTCCCAAAATGTCGATATGTTGAAAGCATTAACGATGGCACAGTTAAAGAACCTGAAGAAAAACGTTATTGTCCAAAATGTGGTGGATTACTTGTAAAGCGTAAGAGCAAACGTGGATATTTCTATGGTTGTTCTAACTATCCAAAGTGTCACTATATTGAACCTATCAAGAAAAATGAAGAATAAAGTAAATATTATTGGTGCTGGTCTTGCTGGATCAGAAGCAAGTTATTTTCTTGCGAGTAAAGGAATTGAAGTTCATTTATATGAAAAACGACCTAAATTTCCTAGCGAAGCCCATCATACTGATTTATTTGGTGAACTTGTTTGTTCAAATTCTTTAAAGAACAAAAAACTTGATAATGCTTGTGGTTTATTAAAAGCCGAAATTGAAAAGATGGGTAGTTTAATGATGGAAGCTACTAAAGCTAGCGAAGTGCCTGGTGGCGATTCGCTTTGTGTTGATCGCGATATTTTTGCTAAATATATTACTAAAAAGATTAAAGATAATAAAAATATAATTATTCATTACGAAGACATAAGTAAGATTCCAGAAGGAACAACAATTGTTTGTACTGGTCCCTTAACTACCAAAGACTTATTGGATGATATTTCATCAATAAGTAAAGAAAAAAGTTATTCTTTTTTCGATGCTTCATCACCAATTATTAAGAAAGAATCAATAGATTTAAGTAAAGTCTATTTTAAATCTAGATATAATCAAGGCGACAATAGTTATATCGATTGTCCAATGAATAAAGAAGAATATGAATTATTTTTGAATGAATTACTTAACGCAAAAAAAGCCTTATTACATAGTTTTGATACGGATTATTTTGAAGGTTGTTTACCAGTTGAAGTAATTGCTTCTAGGGGTGAAGACACTCTTCGATATGGTCCAATGAAACCAGTTGGCCTTGAAAATGAAGGCTACACGCCATATGCTGTCGTTCAATTACGACAGGATAATTTAATTGGAAACCTCTATAACATGGTTGGTTTTCAAACTAATCTTACTTATTCTGAACAAAAACGAGTTTTTAGTCTTATTCCTGGTCTTGAACATGCCGAATTTATTCGCTATGGTCTAATGCATCGTAATAGTTACATCTATTCACCAAAGATTTTAGATGGCGAATTAAGGATGAAAAATAATCAAAATGTCTATATTGCAGGCCAACTCTCAGGAGTGGAAGGTTATGTTGAAAGTGCGGCAACTGGATTGCTTGCCGCTTATTATTGTTATATGAATTTAAACAATATTCCTCATAAAGAATTATCTTATTTTTCAGTTTTAGGGGCTTTAGTTCGATATATTACGCATACTGGTGTTAATAATTTTGAACCAATGAATGCAAATTTTGGTATAATTTTTAAAGCAAACGTGTTGCCAAAAGAAACCGTTATTGCTAATGCCTTAAATGGTGTTGAAAATTTTATCAAACAAATAAATGAACAAAACTGAGCAAGAATTTTTAAATTATCTTAAGTACGAAAGAAATTATAGCGACAATACTGTATCTAGTTATAAACAAGATTTAGATTGTTTCCATGCTTTTTTGTTTCGAGAGAATCGAGATTATTTAAAACTTGAAGTAAAAGATATTCGCGATTTTGAGACCGAAAGATTGACTGGCAAAGACACAAAAAGAAGCCTAGCTCGAAGAATTAGTAGTCTTAGGCATTACTATAAATTCATGGTTAAAAAGAAGTATGTTCAAGGGAATCCATTTCTAGATATTGATCCATTAAAGAGAAATATTAAATACCCTGAAGCTTTATATTATTCGCAAATAGTCGAACTTTTTACTAGAAATAGTGAAAGAAAAGATTTTTTGATGCCTCGTGATCAAGCAATGCTTGAATTATTTTACTCAAGTGGCATGCGTTGCTCGGAAGTTGCTAATTTAAAAACCATTGATATTGAGTTCCCTACAAAAGTTATTCGTGTTTTTGGTAAGGGAAAGAAGGAACGAATGGTTCCTTTTAGTGATACTTGCAAGAAATGTATGATTTCTTACGCAAAAGATTTAAGAGAAAAACTTCTTAGTACTCTACCCGTTGATCAAAAGACAAATTATTTTTTCTTAAATGCTAAAGGCAAGAAGTTAACTAATCGTGGGATTGAATATATTCTTCATGAAATTGAAATAAAAAATGGCATGAATATTGGCTTACACCCACATGTTTTAAGGCATTCGTTTGCAACTCACTTACTTGAAAATGGCGCCGATTTACGCTCTATTCAAATGTTGCTTGGGCATGAATCTATCAACACAACTCAGATTTATACAAACATTACAAAAGAGACAATGCAAAAGGAATATAACGAATATTTTCCACGAGCCAAAAAGAAGTAATCTATCGGATATATTGTATTGATTTGGCATAGTTAAAAGTGCTAAAATATACATACTTTTGGCGTAAGCTAAAAGAATACACACATTATGGATTCGTTTTCCTAGTCTCAAAATTAATTTTTTGAGGGAAAATGTTCGAAGTAATGGAGGTTTTAACAAATAGGAGGTCTCATTCAAATGAGCGTAGAAGTTAAAAAGGAAGTTGTAGAAGCTGTTGCTACTGATGTTGCTGCTAAAGAAGAAGATGCTAAAGTTGCTGCTGAGAATAATGTTATGGCCGCTGCTGTTCATGATCCAAATGCTCCAATCGTTTCTTTAAAGAAATTGCTTGAAGCTGGTGTTCATTATGGTCATCAAACTCGTAAATGGAATCCAAAGATGGGTAAATATATTTATTGCCCACGTAATGGTATTTACATTATCGATTTAAATAAGTCTAAGACTGGAATTGAAGATTCTTATGCAAAATTAAAAGAAATCGTTAGCGAAGGTGGAAAAGTACTTTTTGTTGGTACTAAGATTCAAGCTAAACCAATCGTTGAAGCTGAAGCTATTCGTAGCGGTTCATTCTATATTACAAATCGTTGGTTAGGTGGAGTTTTAACTAACTTCAAGACTATTCAAACTCGTATTAGAAAGCTAAAAGATTTAGATAGTGCTGAAGAAGACGGAACTTGGGATAAACTTCCAAAGAAAGAAGTTATTCAACTCAAGAAGTTAAAAGCTAAACTAAGCAAAAACCTTGAAGGTATCAAGGAAATGCGTAAAGTTCCAAATGCTTTAATTGTTGTTGATCCAACAGTTGAACATAATGCTGTTAAAGAAGCTAATAAGTTAAATATTCCTGTTTTTGCAATTTGCGATACAAACTGCAATCCAGATAACATTAATTATGTTATTCCAGGAAATGATGATGCCACTAAGTCAATTCAATTAATCGTTGGCGTTTTAAGCGATGCAGTTGTTGAAGCTAAGGGTGGATTACCAACTATTGCCTACACTAAAGATGAAGGCGATGAAGTTACTATGAAAGATGCTATCCGTCAAGCTGATAGAGAGAATGCTTTACGTCTTGCTGCTCGTAGAGAAATGCAACGTGAAAGAATGGAAAAAGAAAAAGCTAGAAGAGATAGTTATGATTCAAAATTCCATAGAAATGATGATTTTGCAAGCAAAGGTGCTGATAAACCAGTTGCAAAGAAAGTTGTCAAGGAAGTAAAGGAAGAAGTTAAAACTGAAAATAAGGAGACCAAATAATGGCAAATATTGAATTAATTAAAGCATTACGTGAGCGTACTGGAGCCGGGATTCTTGATTGCAAAAATGCACTTACTGCATGTGGAGATAATTTAGATAAGGCCACTGATTGGTTGAGAGAAAAAGGAATTGCAAAAGCTGCTAAGAAAGCTGATAGAATTGCTGCTGAAGGTTTAGCCGCAGTTTATATTTGCCCAAAATGTGGCAACGCTTCCATTGTTGAAATTAATTGTGAAACAGATTTCGTTGCAAAAGCCGATCCATTCAAAGAACTTGTTAAGGCTTGTGCCCAAATAGTTCTTGAAAAGAGACCAGCTGATGTCGCAGCTGCTAAAGAATTAACTAAAGAATTATTCACTAATGCTACAGTTAAACTTGGTGAAAAACTTGATTTCCGTAGATTTAGTATTCTTGAAAAAGCCAAACCAGACAATGGTATTGGTTCCTACATCCATATGGGTGGAACTCATGCTGTTTTAGTTCTTCTTGAAAAAGATGATCCAGAATTAGCTCAAGGAATTGCTATGCACATTGCTGCAAATGCTCCAAAATATATCCTTGAATCCGATGTTTCTAAAGAATATATCGAATCAGAAACCAAGATTCAACGAGAAGTTGCTAAGAATGATCCAAAACTCCAAAATAAGCCAGAGCAAGCTCTTGCTAGAATTATCGAAGGTAAAGTTCATAAAGGTTATGCTGAAGTTACTTTAGCTGATCAAGAATATTTACTAGATAACGAGAAGACTGTTGGTCAACTTCTTACTGAAAAAGGCAATAAAGTTCTCAAATTCGTTCACTATACTGTTGGTGAAGGTATTGAAAAACGAGTTGATGATTTTGCCGCTGAAGTTAAGAAACAAGCAAATAACTAAAATTGTTAAAAATAGGCACACAATAGTGTGCCTTTTTGTTATAATAATATCCGAGGTAGATTTATGGAGAGCAAATATAAAAGAATCATTTTAAAAATAAGTGGAGAAGCTTTAGTAGATGAATCGAATCACGAAGTCTTAGATGGTAAAAAGATTGAATCAATCGCTAAAACTCTTAAATTATTACATGACAACAATGTTGAAGTTGGTGTTGTTGTTGGGGCAGGTAATATATTTAGAGGTAAACTCTCTGACGAGCTTAATATTGACCGAACAGATGCGGATTATATGGGAATGTTAGGTACAGTTATTAATTGTGTAGCAATTTCTAGTTGTCTTGAAAAAATGGGAATTGAAACACGTGTAATGTCCGCCATTCAAGTTAACCAAATTTGTGAACCTTATAGATATAAAAAAGCTCGAGCCCATCTTGCAAGACATATAATTGTGTTCTTTGCTGGTGGCACTGGAAACCCATATTTTACTACAGATAGTTGTGCATCATTACGTGCTCTTGAAATGAATTGTGATGCAATTTTAATGGGTAAGAATGGAATTGATGGCGTTTATGATAGCGATCCAAAAATTAATAAGAATGCAAAGTTTATTAAAAATTTAACATATGATGATATTATTAGACTAAATTTAAAAGTAATGGATCAAACTTCAATTGCGATGCTTAAAGATCATGGAATTGAAGTTAGGATATTTTCAATGAAAGATCCAAACAACTTCTTAAAAGTTGTTAAAGGTGAAGACATTGGCAGTACCATAAAGGAGAAATAATATGTCAGAAATTTATGATTCAGCGAAACAAAAGATGGAAAAATCAATTGAATCGTTACAAGCGGGATTAAATACTTTAAGAACTGGAAGAGCATCACCAAGTTTACTTGATAATCTTCAATGTGATTATTATGGTGATAAAATTGATGTTACTCAAATTGCAGCAATTAAGATTCCAGAACCAAGGCAATTATTAATAATTCCTTATGATAAAAACGATGTTAAGGCGATTGTTGCGGCTTTAAATGCTTCTGATATTGGAATTAATCCAGTAGTTGATGGCGTAAATATTCGTTTAATAATGCCTTCTCCAACACAAGAGAGAAGACTTGAATTAACTAAAAAAGCTAAAGGGTATGGCGAAGATGCAAAAGTAGCAATTCGTAATGTTCGTAGAGATCTTTTAGAAGAAATTAAGAAAACTGAAGGTATTTCTGAAGATTTAGTTAAACGTGATGAAGCTGAAGTCCAAAAAGCAACTGATGAAGTTATTTTAGAAGTTGAGAACTTAATCAAAGAGAAAAATGCTGAAATAATGGCTATTTAGGTTTTATGGATAAGGACAATAAAACAACAGAAAATAAACCAGTTAAAGAAAATAATAATCTCCACGTAAATCAAATTAATCCTGAAGGTAAGAAAACCATGATTAATAGGATTATTGTTGGAGTTATTATGTTTTTAATTGTGGTTCCATGCTTAATCCTTGGCGATTATGTTTATTTTGCCTTGATTTTTTGTATTGCGATGGTTAGTTGCCATGAAATTATTATGGCTCCTCAATCTTTAACACATAAATATAAAAATATAATTTATGTTTTTGCTTATGTGATGATGATTCTTTTGATTTATTGGATTTTTATTAAAAATAATCTAAAGGAATATGAATTTTTAAAACAAAATGGGAAACTTGATCAGTTCAATTTTAATTTAGCTAATGGATTTAGTGTTCCACAAATTAGTTTAACAGCATTCTTTGTATGTATTGCGTTCTTTTTCTTTATGGTAATTATTGATAAAAATTTCTCGATTAACGATGCATTCTATTTTATTTCGATGCTCTTTATTGTTTCTATTGGTTATCAATGTGCATTATTCTTAAGGTATTATCCTTTTGTTGATATGCATATTTCAAATCCAAGTGCGACTGGTATTGAACCATTCTTTAAATATTGGCAATCAGCTGAACTTGTAATGTTTTTATTAATTGGGGTAACAATGAATGATGTTGGTGCTTATTTTGTTGGTGTGTTATTTGGAAAACACCATATGACACCTAGGATTTCTCCTAAAAAAACATGGGAGGGATTTGTTGGTGGAATATTGATTTCAATTATTGTGAGCTTCTCTTTTGCGATGATTTTAGATGCTTTAGGATCGCCATTAACAAGTTTTCTTGATATAAATCATTGGTATAATGTTCTTATTTTGTCTTTAGTAATGCCATTAACTGGCTGTTTAGGAGATTTAATGTTTAGTAGTGTAAAAAGAAATTTTGGAATTAAGGATTTTGGAACTATTCTAAAATCGCATGGAGGAATTCTTGATCGTGTTGATTCATTAATTTTCTCTGCCATTGGTGTTAGTTTATTTGTTGTTGTTATGTCTAATGAGTGGGGGATTCTATTATGACACGAACCATCTGTGTCTTAGGTGCAACTGGTTCGATTGGGTCTCAAGTTATTGATATATTAAAGAAACGTGAAGATTACGAATTAGTTGCCGTTACTTGCAATGAAAATATCAAAGCGCTTATAGAAATTTTAAATGCTTTTCCAAGTGTCAAATATGCCTATACCTCAAAAAAGTATGATGCAAACGAACTTTCTATCAAGTTTCCTAACATAAAGTTTTTTTATGGGAAAAAAGGCATAATTAGCTTAATTAAAGTTTCTAATTGTAATGTTTATGAGAATTCAATTTCTGGATTTGCTGGTGTAATGCCTTCAATCAAAATTCTTAAAATGAATAAAATTCTTTTATTAGCTAATAAAGAAACGCTTGTTATTGCTGGAGAATTCGTTAATGCCTTGCTTGATGATGGTTATGGGAAATTAATTCCAATTGATAGTGAGCATGTTGCTATCTCTAAATGTTTATATGGTAGAAAAATTGAAGATATAAATAAGATAGTAATTACTGCTAGTGGTGGTAGATTTTTTAATTATACTGATGATGAATTAGCAAAAGTAACACTAAAAGATGCTACAACTAATCCAAATTGGAACATGGGAAATAAAATTACAATTGATAGTAATTTGATGTCTAATAAATGTTTTGAACTTATCGAAGCTTATTATTTGTTTAGAGTTCCTTTTGATAAAATTAGCGCAGTTGTTAATAGGCAAAGTATCGTTCATGGTTATGTTGAGTTTAATAACGAAACAAGAGTAAATGTATCTAAACCATCGATGTCTTTTGCGATTGAATATGCACTTAATTTAGGATTGCCAAAAGATTTATTAAATGGATTTGAAGATGTTAAGAAAGATGTTTTAAATGATTTTAAATTTGAAGAACTGAGTTCTAGTAGATATCCAGTATTAAAATATGCAAAGTTTGTTGTTGAACACGATGTAGATGCTGGGTGTGTATTAAACGCTTGTGATGAAGTTGCTGTGGCTGCTTTCATGGCTGGTAAAATTAAGTTCGTAGATATTTTACCTATAATTGATACTGTTATGGCAAAATATAAATTTAAGAAAAATGTTTCTTTGTCTGGGCTTACAAAAGCTGATCTAAAGGCTCGCACTTTGACTAGACAAATTATTAGTAAAATGGGAGTTAATTTATGAAATTATTATCGTTAATTTTGTTTTTAATAGCACTTGGTGTGCTTGTAACAATACATGAATTTGGGCATTTTATAGCTGCAAAATCTTTTAATGTTTATTGCAGTGATTTTTCAATTGGTTTTGGTTATAAAATCTTAAAAATCGGTAGAAAAAAACCTGATGAGAAGAAATCTTCTTTATTTTTTATTGAAAATAAAAATCCAAAAAGCGAAACAACATTTTCGCTTGGAATAGTTCCTCTTGGTGGCTATGTTGGCATGCTTGGAGAGGATGATGATGATGTTTTAAAAGATAATCCAGAACTTAAAGGTAGAAGCGTTGAAGACATTAATTTTTGGAAAAAATTGATTGTTTTCTTTGCTGGAATTTTCATGAATTTTATACTTGCTTGGATAATTTTCTTTATTTCTGCTTCATGTTTTGAACAAAAATCAATTAATGCTCTTAATGAAATGGGATACGTAAACGAAGAAACTTATATGAGTCAAAAAGTTCTAACAACTGATTATGAAGGGCAAGAGCCTTTAGTTTTTAACGATCCTGAAACAGTTGATGGTTCAACAAGTAGCTATGTAATTAATGTGAATAAAAAGTCTAAATTAAGCGAAGATAGCAACTATTATTCAATTAATGATCCAAGTGTACCTGTTAAAATTAGTAGCAAACCTGATTACTATTATTCAATTATATTTAATTCAAGTAATGTTGGTTATAATGACTTAGATTTTTCTCAAACAATGAAAGTAGTTGTTGCTTCTAAAGAAGGCGATAAGTATTTTCCAAAAATTACTAATAATAATTACGAGTACTATACGTTTGAAAAAGGCGATACTATTGAACCTATTAAAATTTATATTTCAAAAATGGTTGATGGTGATTTAAAAAATGATGATTTAACAACTGCATATTTGCATTTAACGATTGATGATAATTTAGCAATTGAGCATCTAGGGTTTGGTACGTATATTAATAGTTATTGGAATGGATGGAATAGTTTTAATGTTGCATCAAAGCAATGGTGGAATTCGACTAAATTAATTGGAGAAACGCTCGGTAAATTATTTTATGATTCCGACACATGGGGACAAGTTGGTGGACCTGTAGCAATATTTACTCAGACAACTAGTATTCTTTCTAATTATCCTTTCTACTTTTATCTTAATTCATGGGGAATGATTAGTGTAAATTTGGCTTTGTTTAATTTGCTTCCTTTCCCAGGACTTGATGGCTGGCAAATTTTGGTCAATATTATAGAAGGTTCAGTTAATTTATTTAAGAAGAAAAAGAATAAAAATAAGAGTGGCATGAATGCGAACGATAAGAGCATTGATGCGACTAAGGAAGTTAATGTTGGTGATAAAGTTGTTAATGTTGATAAACCATGGAAATTCCCTGCAAAAGCAAAGAATATTATTTCGTATATAGGTCTTGGATTATTATTCTTACTTGCCGCAGTTATTTTTGTTAAAGATGTGATAGGATTATTTTAATGACAGTAAGAGATAGACAATTTTCAAACAGATTTTTAAGATCAATCGAAATAAGAGATTACGATAATTTTGATATACAAATTATTTCGGTTGTAAAATCATCATTTGATCCTAATTATTTAACATTAACTATAAGAAAGTTTTCGCCATGGGATTACAAATTGCTTTATCGTTTTATGAATGGAATCATTCACAATAAAACATACCGCGCGAAGGTTATTTTTACTTATGAAGCTGAAATTCATAATGAAAAACTAGATGAATTAATTTCAGATTGGTATTTCGATAACGCTCATATTAGTCCAAATTATAAACTTAGTTATTCTAAAGACGAAAGAGATCGTAATTTATCGTTTATTTTTAATACTAAAGAAGAGGAAGATAAATTTAAAAAATATAAGAATGATTTATATTCTTTTCTTCATTCTATAAACTATGATTTTAATTTGAATTCGATGAATCTAGAGACAAATAATACGAAAGTTGTCGAAGAAGAAATAAGCGAACCAAAAGCTGAAGAAATTCCAACTAATAAAGAAGAAGATTTCGAAGGTTTTAAAAAGCAAACCGAAGAAAACATCGAGAATGATTTAAAAACAAATTATGAAAAAATGCTCGAAGAGCGTCGTCAAAATGAACTTTTTAAAAAAGGTGATTATCAAGAAACAAAAATTATTCAAATAGACACAAATAGTGGTGCTGTAGATGTTAATGGCAAAGTTTTTGAAGTTACTCTTAACCAAGCTCGTACTGGAAGAACAATTTGTAGAGTCGGACTTGATGATGGTACTAATGCCATTTATGCAACTTTTATTTCAAATGATAGTGCGCTTAAGCCTGAAGATTTAGCAAAAATTCAAGCTGGTCAAAATTTACGTGTGGAAGGACGTGTAACTGTTGATAAATTTAGAAAAGATACGATGATTATGGGTCATTATTTCTTTTTGCTCCCACCAACACCAATGCGAGATGATTTAAGCAAAGATAAGCGAGTTGAATTACATTTACATACAAAGATGTCCGAAATGGATGGCGTTAGTTTCTTTAAAGATTATGCAAAACTTGCTAAACATATGGGACATAAAGCCATTGCTATAACAGATCATGGCAATGTTCAGGGATTCCCAGATGCTCAAAGGGTTGCTAAAGATGTTGGTATTAAGGTAATTTATGGGAGCGAACTTTATGTTATTGATGATTGCATATCGGCAACTATCAATGCAAATGATGAACTTTTAAGCAACGCAACTTATTGTTGTCTTGATACTGAAACAACTGGTTTGAATAATAAATTTGATAAAATAACTGAATTTGGTGCTGTAAAAATAGTTAAAGGCGTAGTTACAGAAAGAATGGATATTTTAATTAATCCTGAGATTCCTATTCCTTTAAAGATTCAACAAAAAACACATATTACTGATGAAATGGTCAAAGATAAACCAACTATTAAAGAAGCGTTGCCTGATATTTTAAAGTTTATTGGTAATTCTGTTATTGTTGCTCACAATTTAAAATTCGATTATGGAATGCTTAATGAAGCAATGATGCAAAATGGTTTTGGGCAACTTAAGTTGCCTGGTATCGATACTTTAACTTTATCAAAATATCTTTTTCCTGATAAAACAAAGCATTCTTTAGGGGCTACTTGTAAATATTATGATGTTGAGTATAAAACTGATGAAAACGATGATGAAGAAGAAGTAGTAACTAGCGATGACGCAAGTCAACACGCTGCCCACAGAGCTGATTATGATGCTGAAGTATTGGCTAATGTTTGGCTTATTATGCGTGTGAATTTTGTTAAAGATAATCCAATGACTAAAGTTTCAAGTCTTGGAAAATTACCTTTAAATCAACAAGAAATTTCAAATTTAAGAGATTGCTATCATGTAGTTGCTTTAGTTAAAAATAAAGATGGTGTCAAACCTTTATATCAGATTATTAGTGATGCTCATATTAATAATATGGGTTTCCATTCTTATACAACAAAGTCATTCTTAGATTCACATCGTGAGAATTTACTTTTAGGAAGCGCTTGTTTTAATGGTGAAGTTTTTCAACTTGCAATGCATAGTGATATTAATGATGGGTTGAGAAAAGCCATCAAATACTTCGATTATATAGAGATTCAACCATTAGAAAACTATCGATGGTTAGTGGATGTTGGTGAAGTTCCTTCTATGGATGATCTTAAAAAGATTGTTGAATACATAATAAAAATAGCAAAAGAAGAAAATAAATTAATTGTGGTTACTGGTGATTGCCATTATTGCGACCCATCCGATAAAGTTTATCGTGATGTTATTATTAACGCGAAACAAGTTGGCAACAATTTACATCCTCTTAATTTTTATCGTCGTGCAAAAATGGATTTCTTTGAAAATCCTGACCAACATTATCGTACAACGGACGAAATGCTTAAAGCTTTTGATTGGCTTGATCCAAAAGAAGCTTTTGAATATGTTGTAACAAACTCGAATAAAGTTGCGGATATGTGCGAAGAAATTATCCCAGTTAAAACGGATACTTATACACCAAAGATTGAAAATAGTGAAAAATTATTAACCGATTTAGTTTATGGCAACGCTCATAAATTATATGGCGATAACTTACCAAAAGTGATTGAAGACCGTATCAAGAGTGAACTTGATGGTATTATTAATAATGGTTATAGTGTTATTTATTATATTGCATACGAACTTGTTAAAAAGGCGAATGATGATGGATATATTGTTGGTAGTAGAGGCAGTGTTGGTTCAAGTTTAGTTGCTACTTTAGCTGATATTACCGAAGTTAATCCTTTGCCACCACATTATAGATGTCCAAATTGTAGACATGTTGAATTTTATGAAGATGATACAAGCATGTCGGGTTTTGATTTACCCGAAAAGAATTGTCCAATTTGTGGGACGAAGATGATTGGCGATGGTCAATCAATTCCTTTTCAAACTTTCTTAGGATTTAATGCTGATAAAACACCTGATATTGATTTAAATTTCCCAACTGATTATCAATCGACCGCACATAATTACACTAAAGTTCTTTTAGGTGCGCAAAACGTTTATCGTGCGGGAACTATTGGCACAGTTCAATTTAAAACTGCTTATGGTTATGTAAGAAAATATTTTGAGGAATTTTTACATCAAAATCCTGATTCAATTAATGGTAGTAGAATAGCCTCTATTGCTTATGGATGTACAGAAATTAAGCGTACTACTGGGCAACATCCAGCAGGTATTGTTGTTGTACCTAATGGTTATGATATTAATGATTTTACGCCTGTTCAATATCCAGCTGATGATATAATGGCGGCTTGGAAAACTACGCACTTTGATTTTACAAGTATGCATGATACACTTTTAAAACTTGATATTTTAGGTCACGTTGATCCTCAAGCTTTAAAGATGATGTGCGATTTATCTAAAGTAAACATTAAAGATATTCCAATTGGTGATAAAAAAGTTCTTTCATTATTTACAGTTGATGATGCCTTAAATTTAAGACATTTATATTTACCAAAAGACAATGGTGCTTTAGGTCTTCCAGAATTTGGTACGGATTTTGTTCGTCAAGTTCTTCGTGAAGCTCAACCAAAAACTGTTAAAGATTTAGTAATTATTTCCGGTTTAACGCATGGTACTGATGTGTGGAATAATAATGCTGAAGATTTAATTCAAAATAAAGTTACAACACTTAATGGTGTTATTGGTTGTCGTGATGATATTATGACTTATCTTATTTCGAAAGGATTAGAACCACATAATGCATTCGTTATTATGGAAACTGTTCGTAAAAAGGATAAGCAATTAAAAGCGGAACAAATTAAAGATATGCTTGATCACAATGTTCCAGATTATTACATTGAATCTTGTAAGAAAATTAAATATTTATTCCCTAAAGGCCACGCTACAGCTTATGTTATGATGGCTTTACGTGTTGGTTATTTTAAAGTTTATCGTCCACTTGAATATTATGCGACCTTCTTTACTTTAAGATGTGATGAATATGATATTGGCGTAATGGTTGGTGGAATTGATAAAGTTCACGAAAAACTTGAAGAATTATATCGTAGGCGACAAAGCAAGAACCCAGAAGATAAATTAAGCGTTAAAGAAAGTGCTTTGATTACAACTCTTGAAGTAACTCTTGAAATGTATGAACGTGGTATAAAATTAAATAATATAACTATAGAAAAGAGTGATGGTTTTAGTTTCTTGATTGATAAAGAAAATAATGCTTTGATTCCTCCATTTAAAGTAATTGCTGGAATGGGAGCATCAGCTTGTAATGATCTTATTAATGCGCGTAATGAAGCGATGTTTACCTCAAAAGAAGATTTAATTAAACGTGGTAAAATTTCTACTTCGGTTGCTAAAATATTGACTTCACTTCATGTTTTAGATGATTTAAAAGAAAGTGATCAATTATCTCTCTTTGATTTTAATTTTTAGTATAGAATAAGGACGTGCCCCCGTAACTCAGCCCGGATAGAGTAGCATCCTCCTAAGATGAAAGTCAGCCGTTCGAATCGGCCCGGGGGCGCCAAAAGTTATTAATTTTTCTTCTCTTTATAACTTTATTTATAAAGAGATAAAAACAATTGATTTTTAGGTCATAATTAGTTATTATATTTAAGCGCGATTAAAAAGCGAATTTGTGGGCCTCTAGCTCAGCTGGGAGAGCGCCTCCATGGCATGGAGGAGGTCACCGGTCCGATCCCGGCGAGGTCCACCAGATAAAAAATGACATCGATTCTATCGATGTTTTTTTATGAAAATTATATATTATTTTCATTGAATTCTTAGATTTTTATCTATAAAAAGGTGAAATTTATAAGATAAGGTGTTAGAAATATACATACTAATTTCTATAAAATAAGTAAAAAATCTATATAAAATATTAGATATTTATATATAAAAAGATAAGCATAGTAAAATATTAATTTTAGATAAATTTTTGTTTTTAGTTTAAATTTTCAAGGATTTTTCAAGATAATTCCAGTAAAATAAAAAACATGTAAATATCTAAACTAAATTAATTTTTATATTAAAATTTAGAATATTTTATTTATAGATTATGAAAGCGCTTACTTTTACACTTATGGTGACTTTAGAGAATGATTGTCTATATATTTTCTAATTTCCTATAATTTCCAATTTAATAATCAGGAGGAGAAATTAATGAAAAAGTCGAAGATCTTAATGTGTTGTTTAACGGCTGGGAATGGTGGTCGTGGTCGTGGCATACCTCGTTTATCTGAAAATAATATTTTCAAGGCTCACGTTGAAGATAAGACGCTTTATTTCTTAGATGAAAAAGTTAAATTACCACCAGCATTAGCAAAGATTCCATCTTTCAAGGGAGATTTTATTCTTCCTTTAA
>JBAYXD010000010.1:0-28385 GCA_041673725.1 Bacilli bacterium
ATATCGTCGTCCTTATCGAAATATTTCTCGATACGTTTTAACTTTTTAATTATCGTATCCGAAATAGCCTTCGTCACAACGATGTTCTTTCCAACAATCTGATACTTCATGAATTATCCCTCCTATGTAACCGACATCATCTTACACTTTCATTATAAAGTAGGACCAAATTTTTTGGTAGAGGTTTTAATTGTTTTTATAAAATATTTTTTGATAGTTAAATAACTATCTTTCTTCACGGAAATAAGGTAGACCTAAAGATGCTGGAGGTTGATTAAGTCTACTCTTCTTTATACTATTCATAACAAGAATAATAATTGTAATTAAGTATGGGAACATTTGTAAAATTTGGGTAATACCGACAATATTTGACATATTGATCCAATATGGAATATAGACGTATGCCCAATAAAGCAAACCAAATAAAACCGCTCCCCAAAGTAATCTTGCTGGTTTCCAAGTAACAAATATAACAAGCGCAACTGCAAGCCAACCAATAACTTCAATGTTATTATTTGTCGACCAAGCGCCAGATGAGAATACTAAAACGTAACTCATACCAGCTACCCCTGATAATGCGCAACCAATAATAATTCCAAGATATTTATAAAGCGTAACATTTATACCAACGGCATCAGCTGTAGCTGGAGATTCTCCAACTGCTCTTAAATTAAGACCACATCTAGTTTTCTTAAAAAATAAATGCATTAAAACTGCAACTAGAATTGCTAGATAAGTCATAATTCCATAACCAAACAAAACTTGACCAACATAAGGAATATCTTTTAAAAATGGAATTCCACTAGTAAAAATTTGACCAGCGAATGTTGCTTTCCCATTAACGCCTGTAATTAATGAAATAAATTTACCAAATCCAACGCCAAAACTAGCAATCAATAAACCAATTACGTTTTGATTCGCTTTAAAAGTAACGCACATTGTACTATAAAGTAACCCAAGAAGACCGCCAACTGCTAAAGCAACGAGTATCGCAATCAAAACAACTAAAAATCCATTTGGATTTGTTGTTGAAGTACTATAAGTATAAGCTGCATAGTAACTCACATATCCACTTAAATACATAATTCCTGGAACACCTAAGTTTAAGTGTCCAGATTTTTCGGTTAATATTTCTCCACAAGAGGCAAAAATTGAAATTGTCGCAAATATAACCGCCGACATTATCCATGAAATTATATTATCCATATTTATTTACCTCCATTAGCAGGATTAGTTTTTTCCAACTCTAACTTCTTTTTCTTTGGAAAATTAAAAATTAAACGATAATTTATAAAGAATTCCGCAAGAAGAATTGAAAGAATAATCACTAAAATAATAAATTCTGAAGAATAATCATTAAGATTTGATGAGTAATTTGAGTTCTTAAGTTTATTTGCACCCTTATATAAGAAAGTTAGAATAAACGCATAAAATATCATATATATAGGATTAAATTGCCCAAGCCAACAAACAATAATACCTGTAAATCCATTACTTCCAGATGTTGAACTTGAAATACTATGATTTAAACAAGAAACATAGAAGAAACCAAGTAAACCACAGATGGCTCCTGATAATAATAAGGTACGAATTGTGACCCACTTAACATTGACACCAATATATTTTGCAGTATTTCTACTTTCTCCAAGAACATTGATTTCATAACCATGTTTAAATTTATTCATGTAAATAAACATTGCGACAGTTAAAAGTAAAATAATAATCATTGGGAAAACAACATTATTTCCAAGAGTAGGAAACCAACCTTTTTGTGTGATTCCATTAATGGTACCAAAACTTGATTGCGAACCACGCCAATTTTCTGTACAAAAATTAACAATTTGAATTGCAATATAGTTCATCATTAAAGTAAATAGCGTTTCATTTGTTTTCCATTTAGCTTTAAAAAATGCTGGAATAAATCCCCATAATGCGCCACCAACTAAAGCTCCAATAAGCATTAATATAATAAGTAAAAAGTTTGGTAAAGCTTCACAATATATCATAATAATCGAAGCAAATAATGCTCCCATTAAAATTTGTCCTTGAGCACCAATATTCCAAAACTTCATCTTATAAGCAGGCGCTAAAGCAACAGCAACTCCAAGAAGCAATATAGTATCTTGAACCATTCCCCAAAACTTCGCTTTATTTTCGAAAGATCCTAAAAAGAAATAATTAACAACTGGGAAGGGATTCTTTCCCGAAACAATCCAAATAAATAATAAAGAAATCACTAGAGCCGAACCAATACATATCGCTCTGACCTTTACTTTTCCCCAAAAAGGAACATCGCTTCTTTTAGCGATACGAATTAATGGGTCTTTTTTATTCTTGTTCACTAATTGCATTTTCGTTCTCCTTCTTGGTCATCAACTTACCAATTTCGAGTTTATTTGTTTTTCTTCCATCTAAAATTCCTGTTACTGAACCATCGCATAAAACAAGGATTCTATCACATAATTCAACCAAGACATCTAAATCTTCGCCAACATAAATGACCGCAACACCCTCTTTTTTCTCTTCATTTAAAATGTTATAGATTGCGTAAGATGTATTAATATCAAGACCACGAACTGCATAAGCGGTCATCAAGACTTTTGGTTTAGAAGCAACTTCTCTACCAACCAAAACTTTTTGAACATTGCCCCCAGATAATTTTCTAATTGGAGTTTTTAAGGATGGAGTAGAAACATCAAGTTTTTCTCTAACTTCTTCCGCTAATTTTTCTGGTTTTTTATAAGACAATAATGGAGATTTCCCATCGTTATAACTACGAAGCATCATGTTATCAACCATATTCATATTTCCAACAAGTCCCATACCTAATCTATCTTCAGGAATGAACGCAAAAGAAACACCAAGTTTAGAAATTTCTTTTGGCGATTTTCCAATTAAATTTTCGATTCTGCCATCGGGATTAAAGTAAGTAATTGAACAATTTCCATTGCTATGTTGTAATCCAGAAATGCATTCAAGTAATTCTTTTTGTCCACTACCAGCAATACCAGCAATTCCAAGGATTTCACCACCATAAACTTCAAAATTCACATCATTTAGTGCGTGGATTCCAGTCCTGTGCACGCATGAGAGATGCGAAATAACAAGCCTTTTCTTCCTATCAACAACTGGATCACGCTTAATATTTAAGGAAATATGTTTACCAACCATTAAGTAAGTTAACTTTTCTTCAGTCGCTTCTTTAGTTGGTATTGTATCAATTAATTCACCTTTTCTTAAAATAGCAACTCTATCACTAATCTCAAGAACTTCTTGTAGTTTATGAGTAATGATAATAATTGATTTACCATCAGCTTTCATCTTTCTTAAAATTGTAAAAAGTTTCTTGATTTCTTGAGGAGTCAAAACTGCAGTTGGTTCATCAAGAATCAAAAAATCTGTACCTCTATATAATTGTTTAACAATTTCAATTGTTTGCTTTTCAGAAATCGACATATTATAAACTTTCTTTTCAAGATCAATATCAAAGCCATATTTCTTTGATAATTTATCTATCTTTTTTTCAACTTGTTTATAGTTAATAATAAATTTATCCTTTAAACCTAAAATAATGTTTTCTGCGGCAGAGAAAACATCGATTAACTTAAAGTGTTGATGAACCATTCCAATTCCTAAATCAAAAGCAACTTTTGGGGAAGTAATTTTAACCTCATTACCATTAAAAATAATCTTTCCGCTATCAGGATAATAGATACCAGAAAGCATATTCATTAATGTAGTTTTTCCACTACCGTTTTCACCAAGTAAAGCTAAAATTTCACCTTTTTTGATAGTTAAATTAACATCCTTATTTGCAACAACATCACCAAAGGTCTTGGTGATATTTTGAAATTCAATAAAATTATCCATACTTTTACTCCTAAAATAAAAAGCAATAAAGAGGACACTCGGTCCCCTTTATTGTGAGTAATTACAACTATTTATTTAACATTGTTATTCCATCAATGTCTAATTCAAAATATGGAGCTGAACGATAGGTTGATTCACTAAAATATGTACCATTACTATCAGTCTTCATAGCTTCAACAGTCTCACCTTGATAAACAACAGTTCCACCATTTGCCCAATCTCTATAAGATAAATCAATTTTAGCACTCTCAACTTTTTTACCACCAACAGTGAAAGTTGAATTATCAAAAACGTGTAATGTACCATTTTTAATCTTAGCAACAACAGCATCAATCTTGGCACCACTACCACTTGGCTCAGAATTTCCTAAATCAGTAATTCCAACGGCATCATCATCATAACCATGGCTCCAATCAGCAGAGATTTCTTTGCCTTCCATAGCTTGACTAATTGCATATTCATAATACTTAGCCCAAACATTAGTTGAACTAGTAAGAGCAGCATTTGGAGCGACATCTCTCATATCAGCATTATATCCAACTGAATAGCAAACTTTTCCACTATTTAATAAAGATTCAACCTTATTTGGAGCACCTTTACTATCAGCATGTTGACCAATAATAACACAACCATCATTAACTAAAGTTTCAGCAACTGAAGCTTCTTTATCATAATCAAACCAACTTGAAGTGAATTGAACTTCCATTGCAACTTCTTTAACAACTGATCTTAATCCAAGGAAGAAAGCTGTATAACCGGACTTGACTTCAGCATAGGTGTAAGCACCAACATATCCGATTTTAATATTTCCATCAGCATCTTTATTTTCAGCTTTAATCTTTCCATCATTAATTAATTCTTGTAATTTTAATCCAGCAGCAACACCACTAACATATCTTGCTTCATAAACATTTGTGAAAGCATTCTTGAAGTTACTTAAACCACTAATAGCAGCAAAATCACCAGTACAACTTACAAATGTTTGCTCTGGATGTTCTTTTGCAACTTCGACCATTCCATATTGATGTCCGTATGAGTTAGAAATAACTAAATTACAACCTTCAGAAATTAAACTTTCTGCAGCTGTCTTAACTGCACTGACATCTTCTGCAACTGGCTTTTCAAAAATAGGTTCACTAACACCAAGTGTCTTAGCAGCAGCTTTAACGCCATCAATGTGTGCTTTAGAATATTCTTCGCTCTCATCACCAATTGAGATAAAACCAATCTTAACACCAGATTCGCTAGTCTCACCGCAACTTGATAATGAAACACAAGCGGCACATAAAGCAGCAGCGCATAACATCATTGGAATAAACTTTTTCATTTTTTGTCCTCTTTTTCCTATTTGTATAAATTCCAAAAAAATAAAAAAGCCTTTATTAAAGGACACAGAAAATTAAATGTCATTTAATTCATAGAGCTAAATTATGGTTTAGCGTAGAGACTTCCCACCAATCTGGAAATTATACGAATATCAGGTTTTCCTGACAATAAAAATATAGACAAACCAAATTCAAATTGGTAGTTAATTTTCTATTTTTAGAGAAATTTAATACCAATTTTATTTTAGTATTAAGATACCATTATTGTTTCCTATAAATCAAAAATTAACTTGAAAACTAAGTTTATAAACAAATATGATTTAGGCTTATATTTTAAAAAAGCATTCGTGCCAAATTAAAGGGCATGAATGCTAAACGCAAAAACGAACCGCTATTTTAGTTAGTTTTTGCGTTTCTTTCCTACTAGAAGTTTTTTAATCTTTTCGACTTTGTCTAATTTTTCCCAAGGTAAATCTAAATCTGGTCTACCAAAATGGCCATATCTAGCAAGGTCTTCATATCTAAATGTTGGATGATTTTTTAAATCAAAATTCTTTATAATTGCTCCTGGTCTAAAATCAAATACTTCATCAATGATTTCATATATATCTTCATCTGAATAATGACCAGTTTTAAAAGTAGAAACATTAATACTTAAGGGTTTAGCTTCACCAATTGCATAAGCAACTTGAATTTCTAAACGATCAGCAACCCCAGCAGCAACTAAATTCTTAGCAGCATAACGTGTCATATAAGCAGCAGAACGATCAACTTTTGATGGATCTTTTCCACTAAAAGAACCTCCACCATGCCTTGAACTTCCTCCATAGGTATCAACAATAATTTTTCTTCCTGTTAAACCAGTATCCCCTTTTGGTCCACCAATAACAAATCTACCAGTAGGATTAATAATAACTTTAAAATCTGTATTTAAACCAAAAGATGAAGCAACTGGAATCATTATCTTTTCTTTAATATACTTCTTAAATTCTCTTTCGTTAAAATCTGGATCATGTTGGCACGACATCAAAATAGTATGAATCGTAGGTTTTCTTTTTGAATAATCAACAGTAACACTACTCTTCATATCTGGTCTACTCCATTTAAAATCACCACTTTTTCTTAAACTCGAAGCGGTTCTAACAAGTTTATGAGCGATAGTAATAGGTAATGGCATATAGCCTTCTGACTCATTACTTGCATAGCCAAACATAATTCCTTGGTCACCAGCACCTTGAGTCAAAACACTTCCTCTTTCAACACCTTGACGAATATCTGGGGATTGCTCTTGAATTATATTTTTAATTTTTACATTCTTAAAATCAAAACCATATTCTTCTTTTGTATAGCCGATTTCTTTAATTACCTTGCGTGCAACATCCTCATAATTAACATGAGCTTTTGTGGTAATCTCACCACCGATTAATAAAAATTGCTCACTAACAAAACATTCACAAGCAACAAAACTTTCAGGATCCTCAGCTAAAACAGCATCTAAAATTGCATCAGCAATTTGGTCGCAAACTTTATCAGGATGTCCTTCCGAAACTGACTCACTTGTAAATAGTATTTTTTCGTTTTTCATAGTATATTCTCACTCCTTTTCTCAAAAATAACACTGCATAGTATAAAAATAAAAGACCTCCCACTTTTAGGTGAAAGGTCTAAATAATTTCTTTCGTGCTTGTCGATCAAAGTGTGGTAACTTTGCTGTAGGAAGCACTTACTAATGTTGTTTTAGAGTTGCTACTGCAATGGGTATCCTAGATAATGCAGTTCTTGATAAGCATGTTAATAATACAACAAATTAATTATGAATAAAAGTGATTTGTTGAGAATATAAAAACCAAGTTTCGAATCAACGAAACTTGGTTATACTTTATAAATTATCTAAGGCTTTAATTTCTTCTATAGCAATGGCTAATTGATTTGGACAACTGGTGTTTTTGCTTCCACACATTACTCCAATCAATTTATCATGCACATCATTCATATCCATACCCTTAACTAATTGATTAATTCCTTTAAGGTTGCCATTACATCCACCAACAAAACTAACGTTAATTAATTTCTTGGTTTCAGTATCATATTCAATATCGATTGATCTTGAACAGGTACCATGGCAGATATGTGTATAAGTCTTAACCATTATTTTACAATCTCTCCAAAGACGACCCCACTACAAATTCCAGCATTACTTTCATCGGTATCAATATGCATAGCAAGTTTGAAATCCTTTGAAACTCTAATAACTGTATCGCCAAATATAATGTCTCTACCTTTTCCAGTATTAACATGAACTTTTACGATATCACCATTCTTAACACCAAATTCTTGAGCGTCTTCTGGTGCCATATGAATATGTCGTTTTGCAACGATTAATCCTTCGCTTAATTCAAGAGTTGCACCATTTGCTGGATTAACAATCTTAACTGGAGCACTACCCTTAACATCTCCACTTTCTCTAACAGGAACATCAGCACCTAAAGTACGAGCATCAGTAGCGCTGACCTCTACTTGATTATAATGTCTTACTGGTCCTAAAATTGAAACTCCATCAATTTCTCTTTTTGGTCCAATAATATTTAACTTTGTAGTTGATAAAAACATACCAGGTTGTGAAAGTTCTTTCTTGACCTCGAGTTTATATCCTTTTCCGCATAAAATTTCTAACGCTTCTTCAGTAACGTGAATATGTCTTGCGCTAGTTTCAACTAATATTTGCTTAGTCATAATTAAATTCTCCTTTTTAATTCACTTTTATATCTTATCACTTTTGCTATTTTATAGAAAAACATTTACTTAAATCTTGCTATTTTTCTCATTTTTCTATAATATAAAGAGACGTTGGGGGAATGGCGGAATTGGCAGACGCGTACGTTTGAGGGGCGTATTGGGTAACCAGTGTGAGTTCAAGTCTCATTTCCCCCACCAACAAACAAGTAAAAAAGTCCATCAAACGATGGACTTTTATTTTGCAAATTTTTATAAAATAGACGCTATTTAATACTAAATTTCATAAATAGGCATTCATGAAACATCAGCATTACATCTTGCTATCATCAAAACTATTCAATACTTTTATTTGAGGTCGGACAATCTTGTGAATTGTTCCATCAACAAATGGATTCTTTAAATGAGCCTTATTAATTAAGGTTAAGAATGGATACTTTCCACCCATCTTTAATAACTTAACATATTTATTCCAAGCTTTATCTCTATTCTTATCCATTTCATCTTTAAACTCTAAAGCTAAAACTTGAGCTAATGTGTAATCAATATAATAGAATGGATTTTGGAAAATATGAGCTTGTCTCATCCATAAATGACCTTGAGCAAATTCAAATCCAGTATAATCGAAATCTGGTCTATATTTATGATCAATCTCAGCCCATTTCTTGCATCTTTCTTCATGAGTAACATCAGGATTTTCATAAACATAATGTTGGAATTCATCAACTTCACAACCATAAGGCAAGAAAGTAAATGCACCAGATAAGTGAGCAAATCTATACTTATCAGCATCTTTCTTAAAGAATAATTCCATCCATGGTTCAGCAAAGAATTCCATAGACATACTATCAATTTCACAAGCTTCTAATGTAGGCATACGTTCTGATGGAACTTTAATTTTGCTACCTAAATATCCTTGGAAACTATGACCAAATTCATGAGTTAAAGTATCAACATCTTGACTCGTTCCGTTTGAATTAGAGAAAATAAATGGCATCTTTAATTTTGGAATATAAGTCATATATCCACCAGTCATTTTTCCTGGTTTAGCATCTAAATCAAGTAAATGGTCACTAACCATCTTATCAAAGAAATCACCAGTTAATGGAGACATTTCGTGATACATTTTTGATGCACAACTGCAAAGATATTTGCTATCTCCACATGGTTTTGCATTCCCGCTTAAGAAATCAAGATTATAATCAACAAAAACAGGATGTTTAACACCAATTCTCTTAGCTTGTCTCTTTCTTAATTTTGAAACAATTGGGACAACTTCATCGTAAATTTGTTTACGATAACCAGCGACCATCTTTGCATCGTAATCTAATCTTCCTAATGAAAGATATTCATATTCAATAGCATTTTTGAAGCCTAGAGTCTTTGCAATCTTGGTACGAACATGGACTAAATCATCATAAATCTTTCCAAGTTCATCATTATGTTCTTCTAAATAACCATAATAGGCTTTGGCTGATTCAATACGAGTATCTCTATCTTTATCAGACATAAATTTACCAATACTTGATAAATTATAAGTCTCTCCTCTAAATTCAATTTTTGCTCCAGCAATTACCTTTTGATATTCATTAACAAGTTGATTTTCTTTAATCTTGTCAGGAATAATTTTTGGATTAAAAACCTTAAATTCATTTTCAATTCGATCAAACATGGTTTGACCAAATTTCTTAACTAATTCATCTTTAAACTTTGATTCCACAATTGCTCTATCAAAAGCAACTGTATATTCCGATAATCTTGGACCAATTTCATCACATGCATCACTTAATTTTGAAATGCGTTTATCGTTCATATCGATTGAGTGGCGAATTGAAATAACCGTGAAGTTAGTTTCGATTTTATCGCTTAATTTAAACGATTTTTGAATTGCTTTAATTGCTTCTTTTTCATCTTTAGCATTCTTTAATTCATTAGTTAAAGCAACCATTTGGCTAATAATCTTTTTTTCATTAGGCTTAACAGCTTTTAGTTCTTCGAATTTCATAAATTCTCTCCATTTAAAATATATTTATTTAATGGTGTCCATTTCATCTTTTCTAAATAAGACTTTAATCCACTTAGTAAAGAATAGATTTCGCCAATAATTAAAACCAACAATGTTAGTATTATACAACTGAATTGACTCAAAATATTTATAATTTAAACTATCAATCGTCTTTAATAATGCTTTTATATCATCCAAATCATCACTTCTTTTTAAATTTACACAAACACTTTTAACAAGCATGTAAATCCCTTCGCTATAATTAAAAACGCCTTCAAAATCTTTGGCATCAATCTTTGTATATTTTTTGAACTCATCAAGCTTATCAAATTCAATAAGTTTAGGATTGTCATAACCAATTTTAATTAATAAATCACTAACAGTATCAAGAGTTTGAAACTTTTGATATAAAACAACATTTATTGCTTGCCTTCCATTTTCAATTCTCTTTTTGAAATTATGCATAAAGTAAAAAGAAACACAAACATAAACAACGTAAATGATAAATATAGTTGCCGCAATAGCAATTATCCAAATTGTTCTAACTAAATCTTCGTTCATAAGAGAAATTATAAACGATTATTTTAAAATATATAGTCTTTTGACTATATATCGCATGTTTGCTATAATTTTTGTACTATGAAAAAACCAATTATCGCCTTAATGTACGATTTTGATCGTACACTTGCTACACAAGATATGCAAAACTTTGGATTTATTCCAAGTTTGAAGATGACTCCAGAAGAATTTTGGAAAAAAACAGAGGAATTTTGTCATAAAAACGATACTGATAAAATTCTTGGTTACATGTACGTTATGATTGCCGAAGCTAAAAAACAAGGCATTAAACTTACTTATGATTTTTTAAGGTCTCAAGGAGAAGCCGTTAAATTTTATAAAGGCGTTATGACTTGGTTCGATAGAATCAATGCTTATGCCGCTAGTAAAGGTTTTAAATGTGAACATTATTTAATCACAAGCGGAAACAAAGAAATTGTTGAAGGTACTCAAATTGCTAAAGAATTCGCCCACATTTTTGGTTGTGAATATTATTTTGATGAAAAAACTAAAGAAGCTTTATGGCCAATAAATATGGTCAACTATACTCAAAAAACACAATATTTCTTTAAGATTAGTAAAGGTGTTTACACAAATCACGAAGATGAAAAAGTAAATGAAAAAACCGAGAAGAGAAGAATCCCATATCAAAATATGATTTATTTTGGTGATGGAATGACCGATGTTCCAATTATGATTCTTGCTAAAAATAATGGCGGAACCGCTATTGCTGTCTATAAACCTGGCGACGAAAACAAAGTATATAAATTACTTGATGAAGGTCGTGTAAACTTTGTTTGCCGTGCAGATTATAGTGAAAACAAAGATTTAGAAAAAATTGTTAAATTAATTATTGATAATATTGCCATTCAAACTGAATTAGCAAGTAAATACATGCAAAATCAAGAAAAGAAAAATGTATGACATATGGAATAATTCTATTAGGAGGCGATAGTTTACGAACATCCACCTCTTTACCAAAACAATTTTTCGTAATAAATGGTAAAGAAGTATTTTTATATTCTTTTGAATTATTTTTAAAAAATCCAAACATAAATAAAATAATCTTGGTATCAAATCAAGATTATGTAGATTATGTAAAAATTAAAGTATCTACTTATAAAACCGAAAAAGAAATTGATGTAATTAAAGGTGGCTTTAATCGTCAAGAATCATCCTTTTTAGCGCTCAATTATATAAAAATGCATGAAAGCGACACCAAAAATTTACGTGTTATCATTCATGATTCAGCACGCCCACTACTTACAACAAAAGTTTTGAATGATATTGTTTCTTCTCTTGATAAAATGGATGCAGTAACAACCTATTATCCTATATATGATTCCTTATGCACTTCAAACGACATGAAAACAATTGATGGATATCGAGCAAGAACCGAAACATTTTCTATTCAAACTCCACAAGGATTTAAGTTTGATTTAATTTATAAAGCACATTTAAGTGCTATTAATAAAAAAATAACAAATATCAATGATGATAGTGTTTTAGTTAAGAAAATAAATCATAGTGTTGGTTTAGTCTTAGGTGATCCTATGAATTTTAAAATCACTACTTTTGAAGATTTATATATAGTTAAGAAAATAATCGAGGGGTAATTATGGAAGAAATTGAAGTTGGAAAAATTATTGACGGTATAGTTACCTCAATTAAGAAGTATGGTGTCTTCCTTTCTTTTGAAGATGGCTACGTTGGTTTACTTCATATTAGTGAAATTTCTGGAAAATACATTTCAAATATCTTTAATTGCTTTCAGATTGGGGATACAATAAAAGTCGTTGTGAAAACAGTTGATAAGGATACGAAATATTTAAGTGTTTCTATGAAAGATTTACCACGAAATTTAAAACCTTATACGCAGGATGAAGACTCTAAAAAAGCTTCTTCCTATATTAAAAATATTGACTTCACAAAACTGGATCGTGGATTACCAGAAATGATCGAAAGAGAGTTAGAAAAGGAAAAGGAGCAAAAATAATATGATTAAAGTTGGGTTTGATTATATTAAAAAAAGCAGACTAGCAAATTTAGATGGGTATAAAGAAAGAGTAAAAGAGATTCATGAAATGATTCACAACAAGAGCGGTCTTGGAAGTGAATTCTTAGGATGGGTTGATTATGCTGAGCATTATGACAAAGCAGAAGTTGAAAGAATACTTAAAAAAGCTGCTTATTGTCGTAAAAACTACAACACCCTTGTCGTGTGTGGTATTGGCGGCAGTTATTTAGGTTCAAGAGCCGCTATTGAAGCACTTAATGGTTTACATTCACTTGATTCAATGGAAATTGTTTATTTAGGAAATACTCTTGATCCAAACTATATTTCACAAACCATGAAATATTTAAAAACTAGAAATTATTGTGTTTGTGTAATTTCAAAATCAGGTACCACTACTGAAACTTCGGTAAGTTTCCGTTTATTACGAGAAGACTTAGAAGCTAAGTATGGAAAAGAAGAAACAAAAAATAGAATTATTGCTGTTACTGATAAATCTAAAGGTGCTTTACGTACCTTATGTAATAATGAAGGATATGAATCTTATATTTTACCAGATGATATTGGTGGTAGATTTAGTGTCATTACTCCAGTTGGATTATTTCCAATCGCTTGCGCAGGCATTGATATCAAAGAATTCTTAAAAGGATTTGGCGAAGGTGAAAAAGAATATAATAATCCAGATGTTTATACCAATGAAGCTTATAAATATGCTTGCCAACGTAACTATTTATATCGTGAAGGTTATTCAACAGAAATGCTTATTTCTTATGAATTACAAAATAAAATGTTAATTGAATGGTGGAAACAACTATTTGATGAATCAGAAGGAAAAACTAGCAAAGCTTTACTTGCAACTAGCGCAATCTTCACTACTGATTTACATTCAATGGGTCAATTCATTCAAGATGGTAGCAAGGTTTTATTTGAAACTGTAATTTACGTAAATAAAGCCAATGACGATATTATTATTCCAAATGATTCCGAAGATTTAGATGGTTTAAATTACCTCACTGGAAAAGATATGAGTTTTGTTAATCATAAAGCTTATGAAGGAACTTTAAAAGCTCACTCAGAAGTCGGTGATGTTCCAAATATTACTATTACATTAGATGTTTTAGATGCACGAAATTTAGGTCACTTTATGAACTTCTTCATGAATGCTTGTGCTATGAGTGCATATATGCTTGGCGTTAATCCATTTAATCAACCTGGCGTTGAAATTTACAAGAAAAATATGTTCCATCTTCTTGGTAAAAAAGGTTATTAATAAATTTTTTTAATTCACATACGATTGTCTAAAAGCTCTCAATCCATCAATTTAAAATTTCATTTATTCGAACTAGAAATTTGATTGACTAATTAATAATACTTTGATATATTATTTAAGCACGCGTATATCGTGTAAGAGAGTGGATGTTTAGCTCAGTTGGGAGAGCATCGCCTTTACACGGCGGAGGTCGTGGGTTCGAGCCCCGCAGCATCCACCATATATATGTGAAGTCGCCTGGAGGGGTAGCAAAGAGGCTAAATGCGGTAGACTGTAAATCTATTCTTTCGGGTTCGGCGGTTCGAATCCGCCCCCCTCCACCATTAATTGTTGGGGTGTAGCCAAGTGGTAAGGCAACAGACTTTGACTCTGTCATTTCACTGGTTCGATCCCAGTCACCCCAGCCATTTTATTTTTTACACATGATCCACTAGCTCAGTCGGTAGAGCACTTGACTTTTAATCAAGGGGTCTGGAGTTCGAATCTCCAGTGGATCACCATTATCTTGTTGGTGTCTGCCCAGGTGGCGGAATAGGTAGACGCGCAGGACTTAAAATCCTGTGGCAGTTGATGCCATACCGGTTCGATTCCGGTCCCGGGCACCAAAAGAAAACTTAAAAGAGCATTCAAGTATGCTCTTTTGTTTTATAAAGAGCATAACATTTGCTTTTTAAGAAGGGCTAATTATAATAACTTTATGACAAACGAAGAAACTATTAAAAAAATTAATGAAACTTTAGATAAAGTGCGTCCATTTATTCAAAGAGATGGCGGAGATGTAACATTCGATTCTTTTGAAGATGGTATCGTTTATATTAACTTATCGGGAGCTTGTGAAGGTTGTGCAATGATTGATGATACTTTAGGTTCAGGAATTGAAGTAATTCTTATGGAAGAAGTTCCTGGCGTAAATGCAGTTCGTCTTGCAAGTGATAAACCATATATAAAAGAAGCCTTACAAAAAGCTCTTGAAGAAAAAGAAAAAGAGAACAAAAAATAACAAAAATCCAAGCAATTAACGCTTGGATTTTTTAATTAGCATTGATGCGACAACTATAATAAGAAATTTTCTTTATTATTCATGATGACATAGCCTTCATGATTTTTTACATCTTCTCTATTATAAAGCATTCTTTTGCCATCTGGTTTTAATACAAGCCCGCCAGCTTCTTCAACTAAAATTTGAAAAGCAGCAGTATCCCATTCTTTTGTACCTTCACTTAATCTATAGGATATTTCAGCTTTGCCTTCAGCAATATAACAAGCTTTTAAACTACTACCAATTTTTTGAACTTTCGTAATCTTATCACTATGTTTTTTAACCATTGCCTTTTCATTATCTTCAAAATGAAAAACACTAGTCAAACAAGTTAAATCTTTAACTTTATTATTTACATGAATTTTTTTAATAGTTACATCATGTTGCATATATGCTCCACCATCTTTTACCGCATAATATATATCGTTTTTTGCAGGAATTGCTACAACTCCTAAGACAACATCATGCTTATAAACAAGAGCGATATTGACCGTAAATTCATCGTCTTTTGCAACATAATCGCATGTTCCATCAAGTGGATCAATTACCCAACAGAAATCGTTTTTTAATCTTGCTTTATTATCAACGCTTTCTTCTGTTAAAAAAGAATAACTTGGAAATAACTTCCCCAAATATTCACGAATAATCTTATCGCTAGTTTTATCGGCAATCGTCACTGGTGAATCGTCATCTTTAATCTCAACATCGAAACCTTTTTTATAGATTTCCATTATTTTTTCGCTAGCAATTTTACTAACTTCAATTGCGGCTTTAAGTTCTTTTTCTAGATTCATATAATCCCTCCAATAAATCAAAAGCCCACAATTAAGTGGGCTTATTTTTTAACTATTCAGCTTTACCAATGCAACCAAAGACTTCGCAATGGGCTTTAACAACTTGTTTGATTCCTTCTTTTGCTGGTCCAAGAATCTTTCGTGGATCATAGACTTTTTCAGGATCGGTTGTTGCACAAAGACCACGGACAATCTTAGCAAAGGCTTGTTGACATTCGGTATTAACATTAATCTTGCAAGTACCTCTATCAATAGCTTTCTTTAATTGCCAATCAGGAATTCCACTACCACCATGTAAGACTAGAGGAATACCAACTAACTTATTAATTTCTTCCATTTCATCAAATCCAAGTTTTGGTTCGCCATGATATGGACCATGAACTGAGCCAAGGGCTGGAGCTAAGCAATCAATATGAGTTTCATCAACTAATTTCTTACATTCATTTTTATCAGCATATAAGACACCTTGAGAAACTACGTTATCTTCTTGTCCACCAACGTGTCCAAGTTCAGCTTCTACTGAGACATATGGATTATGTTTATGAGCATAATCAGTAACTTCGGTAACAATCTTGATGTTTTCTTCTAAAGGATGCTTACTTGCATCAATCATGACACTGCTGAATCCAGCATCAATCGCTTTTTTACAAACATCAAATGATGAACCATGGTCAACATGTAAAGCAACTGGAACGGTAATATTGTTATCTTTAATGTAACCATTAACAAGACCAACAATAGTATCAACTCCACCCATATACTTCATAGCGCCTTCTGAGACACCAAGAATAACAGGGCATTTGAGTTCTTGACATTCATCAAGAATTGCAGAAACCCATTCAAGATTATTAATGTTGAATTGACCAACAGCATAATGACCTTCGTGAGCTTTCTTTAACATCTCAACCATACTAACTAATGACATATATTTCTCCTTTTTTAAAATTACATATCTTCTTTAGTTGAAGAAGCTTCTTCGTCAGTTTCTCCATCTGGTTTGTCATCATCGGCATCGCTATCATCACCAATTAATTCTTCTTTTTCGCTATCATCAAGTTCTTCAACATCGGTATTACCTTCTGTTTCTTCATCGATATCGCTATAAACATCATTCATATCGATGTGAACTTTATCATAAGTCTCTCTTTCTCGAAGACCCCATTCGTTATTTTTTAAATCAACGAAACGGCCATCAAGGCTTAAATTTGTATAGAAATTAGCAACTAACTTCTTGCCATCTTCTACTGAAACTTCAATTCTTTTTAAAACTTCGTTATATAAATCTACAAAATTCATTGTGACATTGCCATCTTTTAAAACTGAATAAGCAACATCAACCATCGATTCATTTTTATAATTCTCTGCCATAAATTCTCCTTTTCGCAAGAAATATTATACTTTAATAGTGCTTAAAATACTACTTATTATTTAGGCGGTTAAGAACCTCATCTTTACCTAAAATACTTATAATATTAAACATCTCTAAACCATGCTCAGAACCCGTCAAAGTTAGACGAACTGGCATATATAAATTCTTGCCTTTAATACCGGTTTCCATTTGGATTTCTTTAAACATTGATTTAACAAAATCTTGAGTAATATCGGTGCTTTTTAAAATCTTTTCTTTAAATTTATCTAAAACAATCTTGCTTGATTCAAGATTAAGCATTGCTTTATCTTCATCATTTAATTCAAATGTTGGATGAATAATATCATTTAATAAACTAGTAACTTCCGCACCATAACTAATTTCTTCTTTAAACATCATTGCCATAATTTTAAGTTCGTCAGTAGTATATTCTCTATCAAATTTGACTTCTTTAATAAATGGCAAAATAAAAGCAAAATAATCATCATTATTCATCGCTTTAATATATTGAGAATTCGTCCAAAGTAAACGTTTGTTATCAAACATTGATGGTGAACTAGATAATTTTAATGGATCAAAAGCCTTAATAGCTTCCTCTTTTGTAAAGATTTCTTTTTCTTTATCGGTTCCATCAAGTTTTATATCAGGATTAAAACCTAATAAATAAAGGAAATTAAAAATTGCTTCTGGTAAATAACCAAGTTTACGATATTCACTCATAAATTGAAGAATGTCATGGTCACGTTTAGAAAGTTTCTTTCCATTTGGATTTGTGATAATAGTCATGTGACCAAACTTAGGTGGTTCCCAACCAAAATATTTATAAACTTGTAATTGTTTTGGGGTGTTGCTTAAATGCTCTTCACCACGTAAAACATGGGTTATTTCCATAATATGGTCATCAATAACGACAGCAAAATTGTATGTTGGAATTCCATTACTTTTTATAATAACAAAATCACCAAAATCATTAGAGTTAAAGTGAACTTCACCTCTAACTAGATCATTGAAACTAAAATCAACATCTTTTTCCATCTTTAATCTAATAGATGGTTCTCGTCCTTCAGCTTTAAATCGTGCAATGTCTTCAGGAGTATAACTTAAAGCTCTTCTATCATACTTAAAAGCCTTTACTCCATTTGATAATTGTTCTTCTTTCATCGCTTCAATTTCGTCGCTAGTTTCATAACAAAGATAGGCGTATCCTTTTTTAACAAGTTCGTCAGCATATTTTTTGTATAAATCTAGTTTTTCAGTTTGTCGATAAGGGGCATATTTTGGATTTGGTTTTTCGGTAGATTCATCTGGAATGATTCCAAGCCAAATTAAATCATGTAATTGACTTTCTTCTGCTCCTGGAATATTTCTTTCAATATCCGTATCTTCAATACGAAAAACAAAATCACCATTATATTTCTTAGCAAATAAATAATTAAATAAAGCGCTTCTTGCACCACCAATATGTAAATATCCAGTTGGTGATGGAGCATATCTGACTCTTACTTTCTTTTCCATTTTATTTTACTCCTTCAAGCAACACAACACTTGTTGCTTCAATTGCTTCTTCTTTTCCAATGCTATCAAAACCTTCGTTAGTTCCTGCTTTAATGCTTACTTGAGTAATATTTATTCCAAGAATCATTGCAATAGAACCTCTCATCATAACAATATAATTTGCTAGTTTTGGTTTCTCACAAGTAATTGAAATATCAATATTATTAATTTTATAACCACAAGAACTTATTAAAGGACGAATTTCTTTTAAAAACTCAATACTATGTCTACCTTTATTTCTTGGCTCATTATCAGGAAACATTGTTCCAATATCACCTTTTGCTAAAGCGCCTAAAATAGCATCAACAAGTGAATGAACAACAACATCCCCATCGCTATAAGATGATAAACCCATCATTGAAGGAATTGTAACTGTCCCTAAAACAAGCGGTTTACCAATCACTAAAGCATGAATATCTTTCCCATAGCCGATTCGTATCATACTAAACATTAAACCTAAAGAAGAAAATATCGCTATCTTGAGCAATATAATCTTTCCCTTCTACTCTTATTTTTCCAGCATCTTTTAATGCTTGTTCGGTTTTATATTTCATAATATCATCATATGAATAAACTTCAGCACGAATAAATCCTTTTTGGAAATCAGTATGGATAATTCCAGCACATTCTGGAGCACTCATTCCATTTTTAAATGTCCAAGCACGAACTTCATCAACTCCAACTGTAAAGAAGGTTGATAAATTTAAAAGTTTATAACTTTCTTTAATTAAAGTTGATAAACCACTTTCTTTTGCACCGATTGAATCCAAGAATTCTTTCTTTTCATCAGGTGAATAACCACTTAACTCCGCTTCGATTTCACAACAAATTGGAATAGTTAATGTTCCTTCTTTTAGGGCATAATCTTTTACTTTATTGTAATTAGCACAATTAGAAATATCTTGTAAATCACCATCACCAACATTAGCAACATAAAGAATTGGTTTCATAGTTAACAAGTTATAATTTCGCATTAGTTTTAATTCATCTTCGCTTAACTTAACTGTTCTAGCAGCTTTTCCATCAACTAAAGCATTCTTAATTTTTGTTAAAGTTGCTAATTCTTGAATAGCTTCTTTTTCTTTATTGATTGTTGCTTTTGATGTAACTTTACCAATTCGATTTTGAATTGTTTCAAGATCAGCCATGACAAGTTCTAAATTTATAATTTCGATATCACGAATAGGATCGACCGAATTCTCTACGTGAATAATATCTTTATTTTCAAAACAACGAACAACTTCAATAATCGCATCAACATCACGAATATGTGCTAAGAATTGATTACCCAATCCTTCGCCTTTTGATGCTCCCTTAACAAGTCCTGCAATATCAAAAAATTCAAATGAAGTATAAATAGTTCTTTTAGGATTAAATAATTTTGATAAATTATCAACTCTTTCATCTGGAACTAAAACACTTCCAACATTTGGATTAATGGTAGCAAAAGGATAGTTGGCAGCCTCAACATGACTATTTGTAATTGCATTAAATAGTGTTGATTTACCAACGTTAGGAAGTCCGACAATACCTGCTTTTAAACCCATAATTAAATTAATCTCCAAATCCTTATTAATTATATCAATATAATTAAAAAAAGCATTATAAGTTGGTTAATATTTACCATTAAATTGATTAAGACAAAAAATAATTAAAAATTAACAAAAATAAACATAAAATTAATACTTGTTTAAAAACTTTGTTTTTGATTGTAATGTTTAAAAAAACTCATATTATTTAATGTATTATGGGAAAAGAAATTAACCAAAAAAACGAAATTTTATACTTAGGAATTGATGTAGGTTCCACTACTGTTAAAACAGTAGTTCTTTCAAGCAAGAAAGAAATCCTTTATAGCAAATATGAAAGACATTTTTCGCAAGTAAAAGAAGCATCATTAAAACAATTAATAGAAGTTAAAAAGAAATTCCCAAATTATAGTTTTAAAATATCAATTACTGGCTCTGCAGGCTTAGGATTAGCTGAAGCTTCATCGCTTCCTTTTGTCCAAGAGGTAGAAGGCGCTTTTCTAGCAGTAAAAGAATTCTATCCAAAAACTGATGTTGTTATTGAACTTGGTGGCGAAGATGCAAAAATCATCTTTCTAACTGGTGGATTAGAAGAAAGAATGAATGGTTCTTGTGCTGGTGGCACCGGTGCTTTTATTGATCAAATGTCCACGTTACTTGATGTCACAAATGCCACACTCGATAAAATGGCTTTAAAATATAATAAAATTTATCCTATTGCATCTAGATGTGGAGTTTTTGCAAAATCAGATATTCAACCTTTATTAAATCAAGGTGCTGACCGTAATGATGTAGCAATGTCAATCTTCCATGCAATTGTTGATCAAACAATGTCAGGACTTGCTCAAGGAAGAGAAATTAAAGGCAACGTACTATTTTTAGGTGGCCCACTTTATTTTCTAAAAGGTTTAGATATGGCATTTGTTGATACTTTGAAATTAAATCGCGAACAAGCAATTTTCCCAAAAAATGCACCTATTTTTATGGCAATTGGAGCCTCAATATTTTCAGAAAAACAAAAAGAAATATTCTCTATTGATGAAATAATTAATAAAATCCAAAATTCAAAATTATCTTCATCGGTAGTCTATGGCGAACCATTATTCAAAGACAAAAAAGAATATGATGATTTTCTAAAAGAACATAATGATTTTGATGTAAAGTATTTGCCACTCGAAACCTATAAAGGAAACGCTTATCTTGGAATAGATGCAGGTTCAACAACAACAAAAGTTGTTTTAATATCTGAAAAAAACGAAATTTTATTCTCATCATATAATACTAATAAAGGTCAACCAATCGATACAATTGTTAATGAATTAAAACAAATTTATAAGAAACTAAATAATGATACAAAAATTATTGCTTCGGCAGTCACTGGGTATGGTGAAAGCTTAATCAAAGCAAGTTTAAATATTGATTATGGGCTTGTTGAAACTGTAGCTCATTACAAAGCAGCAAGTTATTTTGAACCAAATGTCGATTTTATTATCGATATTGGCGGTCAAGATATTAAATGTTTTAAAATTCGCAATCATGCAATCGATTCAATCATGTTAAATGAAGCATGTTCTTCTGGTTGCGGTTCATTTATTCAAGCATTTGCAAATGCTTTAGGATACGATGTTAAAGATTTTGCTAAATTAGGATTATTTGCTAAACATCCTGTTGAATTAGGCAGTAGATGTACAGTTTTTATGAACTCTTCAGTGAAACAGGCTCAAAAAGAAGGCGCTTCTATTGCTGATATTTCGGCTGGTTTGTCTTCTTCTATTATTAAAAATGCAATCTATAAAGTCATAAGATTTAGATCACCTGATGAACTTGGTAATAATATTGTTTGCCAAGGAGGTACTTTTCTAAATGATGCAATTTTAAGAGCGTTTGAAAAAGAAACTGGAAGAAAAGCAATTAGACCTACTATCGCTGGTCTAATGGGAGCCTATGGTGCGGCTTTGTATTCTAAGGAAAAAGGTGGTTCAAATTCTTTAATTACAAAAGATGAATTAGAAAACTTTTCTTATAAGTCTCTAAATTCAGTTTGTCATGGATGCACTGCTCACTGTAACTTAACAATCATTACTTTTAGTAATAAACAACATTTCATAAGTGGCAATAAATGCGATAGAGTTGAAGGAAAAACAATTTCTAATGACCAACTAGATTTATATACATATAAAGCAAATAATGTTTTTAAATTATTGGATGTCGCATCTATGCCTCTTGCAAAAGTAGGAATTCCTAGAGCTCTCTCAATGTATGAACAATTCCCATTATGGGATAAGTTCTTTACTAAATTAGGATTTGAGGTTGTTCTTTCAGGTGAATCTAATCGAGAGTTGTATTTTAAAGGCCAACATACAATTCCTAGCGATACAGTTTGTTATCCAGCAAAATTAATGCATGGTCATGTTGAGGATTTATTAGACAAGAATGTTGACTTCATATTTTATCCAAGCGCTTCCTATAATATCGATGAAGGAAATACAGATAATCATTTTAATTGCCCTGTAGTTGCATATTATGGAGAATTATTAAAAAAGAATAATCTACGACTTAATGATGACAATTTTATGGACCCATTCATTGATTTAAATAATTTAAGAAAATCTAGTAAAACACTAAAGAAGACTTTTAAAAAATATAACCTTAAAGAAAGCGAAATTTATAATGCCCTTAAGGATGGAATGGAAGAATTAAATAATTATCATAAAAACATAGTTTGTGAAGCTACAAAAATAATTAGTGAAGCTAGAGCGGCAAAAAAGCCAATAATTGTTCTTGCAGGAAGACCATATCACCTTGATCCAGAAATCAATCATAATATTAATAAACTTATTACCTCTTTAGGAATGGCTGTCATTTCAGAAGACGCTTTAGCTTTTTATAAAAACGAAAAGGTGAAAGTAAATGTTTTAAATCAATGGACATATCATGCAAGATTATATAAAGCAGCTAACTATGTATGTGAAAATAAAGATATGGAACTTGTGCAACTAATTTCGTTTGGATGTGGCATTGATGCAGTTACAAGCGATGAAGTAAGAAGTATCCTTGAAAAACATGATAAATTTTACACTATGATAAAAATCGATGAGATTTCTAATTTAGGGGCGACAAGAATAAGGTTAAGAAGTTTAAAAGCAGCAATTGAAGAAAAGGCAAGCAAACATGAATAAAAGAAAAACTTTTTTCAAAAAATTAAGAGATGAAAATTACACTATTCTTATACCAGATATGCTCCCATATCATTTCGAACTTATTTCTGCTGTCTTTAAAAAACATGGATATAACGTAAAAGTTATTCATTCTTCAGGAAGAATAATCAAAGATGAAGGGTTAAAGTCTGTTCATAATGATGCTTGTTACCCTGCTTTAATTGTCACTGGCCAATTTATTCATGAATTAAAATCAGGTAAATATGATTTAAATAAAACCTGCGTCATGATGAGCCAAACTGGGGGAGGATGTCGTGCTTCGAATTACATTTTCCTAATACGAAAAGCTATTCAAAAAGAATTCCCAACCGTTCCTGTCTTGTCACTTAATATTTCAGGTTTAGAAAAAGAATTTTCAATACCACTAACTCTTAATATTGCCTTAGAAGGAATTATGAGTTGTTTATATGGTGATTTACTAATGCTCCTTTTCAACCAAACTTTACCATACGAAACTAAATCAGGTGATGCTAAACAAATAATGAATAAATGTACAGCAAAAATTATTGATTTACTTAATAATCATAAAGCAAAATTTTACCAATTAAAAAAGAACTATAAAATGATAATCAGTGAATTCTCACAAATAAAAATTCCAAAAAATCGTAAGCCCAGAGTTGGTGTAGTTGGTGAAATATACGTAAAATATTCAAGTCTAGCGAATAATAATTTAAATGACTTTTTAGTAAAAGAAGGATGCGAACCATTTTTACCATCTTTAATAGAATTTTTAGAATATTGCATGATTAATGGTGAAAATGATTATTTATTTTATAAAAGAAACAAAGCATCTCACTTTGCTTCTTTATTGGGATATAGAGTTCTCCACCACTTAACACAAAAGCAAAATAAAACCCTAAAAGATACGCAATTCTATCCATATGATGACTTCAAAAAAATAATTAAGAATAGTCATAGAATTATTAGTGAAGGTGTAAAAATGGGTGAAGGATGGCTTATTCCATCCGAAATGTTAACTATGGCTAATGATGGTATAAAAAATATAGTTTGTTGCCAACCTTTTGGTTGTTTACCTAATCATATTGTTGGAAAAGGAATGATAAGACCAATTAAGAAGTTATGTCCTGACATTAATATTGCTGCAATTGACTATGATCCAGGTGCAACTACGGTTAATCAAGAAAACAGAATTAAATTAATGCTTTCAAATATAAAAGCAAATAAAGATTAGTAAAATGGGTACAAAAAAAGCCACACTTAAGTGGCTTTGCTCAATAAAATCTTAACGATTTTTATTATTTTGCTGGAGCAGCAGCATCTTCAGAAACGACATCGATATCAACAGCTCTTAAACCTCTTTCGGTCTCTTGAGCTTCGAATTCGACTTTTGCGTCAACATCAACAGTCTTAAAACCTGGCATATTTAATGAAGTATAGTAGAAGAAATAATCTTTACCATCATCACCAGTGATAAAACCATAGCCTTTTTCCTTGTTGAATTTTTTGACTTTGCCAACATTTTTAGCCATAATTTGCTTCCCTTCGTCTTACGACTTCTACATTATATGTTAAATAAAAAAAATATTACACATTTTTTTGAGATTTGCCCCTTTTTAATTTCATTTTAATGTAATTCTTTAGCAATATTTATGCGTTTTATCGGTCTTTTTGAGAAAAGAGTCGTTAGTAGAGAAATAATAACTGCTACAAGAAACATTATCATAAATGGGTTAAAAGAAGTAGCAATTTTTGTTGTTATTCCTATTTTTTCAGTAATGATTGATCCTAACATCTTAGAAGTAAAAATTAAAATAGAAGAAGATAAGGCAAAGCTTACTAATGAAGGTACAAGACAATTATATAATTGCATTCTTGTTATTTCTCTTTTTGAAAAGCCAATGACCGTCAATATTGCATAGTCCTTTTTTGATTCAATTACATCAATATAATTAATTATTATCAGTAATAAAAAAGATGAAACCATAGTTACCGATGATAAAGCAATTAATATATACTCTAAATACTTAAGCGTGTCCTCAATCCCGTCATCAAATGATTCAAGAGGATCACTAAATTTATATTCTTCAAATAAAGTATTATAACTATCTAGTTCTTTTGAGGTTGGTTGCTTATCCATTTCAAAAACAATCGAATTTGGTAACAAACTAAATGAAGATATTTGTAAAATATCCCTAAAAAACGAAATAGAAAACTCAGGTTTATTATAAATATAATTTTTCTCTTCTTCTACAATACCAACCACATCTAAATTAACAATGTGCATAATATTTTTAAAATCATCATTTATGCTTTTTTGTTCAACAATTGATCCAACAAAAATATCTTTATTTATTTCATTTAAATTTAAATTTTTTGCCATACCACTGGATATGCAAATTTCGTTTATTTTATTTGCATATCTGCCAGATATTAAATTCTTATATCTTGATGAAAAATGGACAATTTTGTCGCTTGTTTTTAAAGCATTTCCCTCAAGTACTCCCTTTGGTAAAACTAAATTTTCAAGTTTGTCTAAACTAATATGACTTATTTGATTTGATAAATTTAATACATTTTCTTTATCTGTTGAAAAGAACGTTTCATTTGCAAAACCTGTAAAAAAATCAGTGCCTAGATTTAAATACCCGCCATTTGTCGAATAATAATAATTACTAAATTTCTTATTAATTTTATTTAGTTTTTTTGCTAGTAAATACGGAACTTCCGATTTATAAGCGGAATAAACAAAAACCTTGTTTGAATAACATGGTTTCCCTAATTCACATGTCTTCGGCGAATATTTATAATTATCTGAATCAAAAATATAGTCTTTAAAATTCTCATCATTTGTTAATTTATTGAGTAATGATGATTGAAATTTTTTTGTTTTAAAATAAAAAACTTTTTTCATTACCCAAGGATACTCTTCTTCTTTTTTAAAATTCAAAGAACTTGGGAACATCAATCTCTTTTCAAAAAAATATTCATTAAAAAATTGATCATCATGAAAAATTAAAAACTCATTTGATGGGATAACAGCCTTTACTTTTAGACTAATATTATCCGAATATTGCCAATCATAATTTGCAAGATTTAAATTAATAAGAAAATTTTCATTACTTATATAATTCCCTAACGCTTCAAAAGTTCTTTCAACTTGTAAATACCGACAAACATTTTTCATTGTTGCATAATTCATTGAAAGAACAATTTCATCTTCTGATAATTTATTTGTTATTCGTGGATAAATTTCGTTAAAATCTTTGAAATCTTTTACATAAGTAAACTCATTAAAACTTCTTGCGTTATATCCATCTAAAACCATAGAAAAAGGGCGAGAAATATTAGTCACAAAATTTCTATCTTTAAAGAAACTTTCAAAATTTGATAAATATTTACACCCATAATATTCAATATCTGCTTCATAATTTTTTGCTATTGTTTGAACATCGTTTTTATTAGCTGAAAAATAGTCTATTACCGATGTATTTGAATCCTTCTTTTTTAAAACTATAGAATTTTCATTCATTATTGACGAAAAAGAATTTTTCAAAGAATCGCTAATACCATCTTTTAAAAACGAACTAAGACCAATCGAAAAAAGCGATAACGTAAATAATGCTATTGAAATAATTGATCTAATCTTTTTGACTTTAAAATTATTTACATAATGTCTAAAAATAAATTTATCGCTTAGATACCCGCCATCTTTTTTCTTTCTCTCAATCATAAGTAAATTCTTATATTTTTTATCATTTGTTTTGTTATTATTCGATTCAATAATTTTTTCATTATCAAAATTTAAAGAATAATCACAATATTTATTAGCTAATTCGACATCATGTGTAACACAAATAACTGTACAATTTGAACTGATTTTTCTTAATAATGTAAAAATTAAATCACTATTATAAGAGTCAAGGGACCCAGTTGGTTCATCTGCAAATATTATTTTTGGATTATTTACGATTGCCCTAGCAATCGCTACTCTTTGTTTTTCTCCACCACTTAAATCGTGAACAATTTTGTTTTTTAACTTTAAAATGTCAACCTGTTTTAGAACCTCTTCAATCTTTCTTTTTTTCATCGAATAGGAATAATTAGAAATCGAATCGATAACAAGAGCTATATTATTAAATACTGTATCATTCTCAAATAAATCAAACGATTGGAAAACATATCCAATATTTTTCAGTCTAAAACTTCTTCTTTCTTCTTCATTTTTTTCATTATAATCTATTGAATCATAAATAATTTTTGACCCTTTGTCTGCTTCAAGAATTAAAGACATTATATTTAATAATGTCGTCTTCCCACATCCTGATTCACCACAAATTGCATAAAAAGAATATGGTTTAAATTCATAATTAATATCGTTTATTATTTTCTTATCCTTAAAGGTTTTACTTAGGTTTATTATCTGTAATTTCATTCTTCTTTAAGCTCCTTATAAATTTCTCTTCTTTTAGAAAGCACAAGAGGCAAGGCAACAAAAACAAATATCAACGCTAGGCATAAAAGCGAAATTAATAAATCCATGCGGTAATTTATGGGTATTTCGATTAAATTAGCGAATTTAGTATACTTTAAAATAATATTATTAATAAAAATCGTAATATATTTAATTGTCGAAAAAGACAAAACTACACCAACAATTCCAATCGCAATTTGTTCTAATATGTATACTAAAAAAATCTCATTATTCTTCGCGCCTTCAATTGATAAAATTGCAGATTGTTTTCTATTTAATATAAATGATGAAAATGATAGAAAAGAAACTAGAGCTATTGAACATCCAATTGAAATAAAAATAAAAAATATGAAACCATTAGAAAGCGAAGAAGACAAGTCTTCAAAAGAACTAACAATCGTATAAGGATCATTATCAATTTTTAAACCATTTATATTTTCTTTGTCTTTACAAAGATTCAAAGAATCCTCTTTGCTATCCAAAAATACTAAATAAGAAAATGAACCTAATTCACTATTTTTCTCAGCTTTTCTTAGTAACTCAAGATAACTAATTTTTTCTCCCGTATTTTTAAAAATATTGTTACACAATAATGAATCAATAAATTTCTCAAAATACGAAATAGAAAAATACACTTTTGGATAATTTAAATAACTAAATTCATCTTTTACTTCT
>JBAYXD010000011.1:0-26981 GCA_041673725.1 Bacilli bacterium
CGATAATTAAATGGATTCCAGCAGCACGAGCTTTTTGAGCAAGTCTAACAACTGGACTAGAAATTTGTTTGTTTTGATCAACAAGATCGGCATATTCATCTATTAAAACAACAATACGAGGGAGTATTTCTTTATTGTGATCCACACAATATTTGTTATATTGTTTTAAATTTTCAACACCAATTTCATCAAAATAATCATATCTTTCTTCCATAAGTTTGCATAATTCATTAAGAACAAGACAAGCTTCATCTCCATCATTAATTGGATTGCAAAGTAAGAAAGGTAAATCTTTATATTTATTAAATTCAACACGTTTTGGATCAATAATAATCATTCGTAAATTATCGACATTATTTCGCATAATAAGCGTCATAACAAGACTATGCATAAAGACTGATTTTCCACTACCAGTCGTACCACAAACTAACATATGTGGGAAATCTTTTAGATCCGCTTCAACAAAATTACCACTAATATCCTTACCAAAAGGAATTAAAAATTCGCTTCCTGGGTCACGGGATAAATGCTCTAAGCAATCTTTAAAATTAACAAGTGATGGTTTGCGGTTAGCAATTTCAAGTCCACTAGTCGTCTTTCCAGGAACAACTTGAACAAAACGACATGGAATACCATTTAAGCCACTAGCAATATCGTCAACATATTTTTCAACAGTTTTAGCAGATTCACCACGATCCATTTGTAAATCGTAACGTGTAACTGAAGGTCCAATCGTATAACTTACAATTTTTCCACCAACATTAAAATCGCTTAAAATATTATTAATAACTTCCATACGAGCGTTACAAACTTCAATATTTGATTTATCTTTTTGACTCGAATCACGATTTGTTAAAAGATCTAAAGTTGGATAAATAAATTTAACCTTCTTACGGGTTGGTTTTGCTTGTTTATTTGCATCAATTTCTGCACCATCAAGTTTTTGATTTTCTTGTTGAGCAGTTTTTAAAATTTGTTCATCAATCTTATTATTATTTTTAAAAGAAGCAGGTTTAGCAACTGGAATATCACTTGGTTGCATCGAAACAACGCTCTCTTTAACTTCAGATTCTTTAGCAGGAGTTATAGCGACTGTTTCAGCTTTATTTTGAACTTCAACTTTATTTTCTTCAGGCTTTAAAGTTGTGGTTTCACTCTCAGTTTCATAAATTTGTTTAGGATTATATTTGGCTTCACGAAGACCAGCTGGCGCACGATTAATACTTGTTAAGCCAACACCAACTCCACCATTTGGATTTTGAATTGCAATTGATTGCGTATTCTCTTTTGGAATATCACTATCTGGCGTAATAACCGTGGTAGTTCTTGTAGATTCGATGACTTCAGTCGTAGAAAAAGCTTTTTGTTCTTTTGCTTCGCTAAATTCACTATCAACCTTTTTAATTTTTCTATTTTTATAGTCTTTTGTAGATTTAATAAGACGAATTATTGTCTTGATTAAAGCAAGAATAACACCAACACAAACAAGAATAACTCCGACTGCTATCGTACCATTATAAGTAATTCCACTATTTAAAATAGCGACAAATAAATATCCAAAGAAGCCACCAGAAATTCCTTCGTAACTAATTAGAGGAAAACTTTTAGTGTCAATACTTGCCGAAAATTTTTCATAAAAATTAGCAAAAGTTAATGGAGTTGTTCCATTATTTCCAGTCATTGAGTTAGTTGCTAAGATTAAGCATCCAACAAGTAAAACAATAATTCCAGCAATAGTAATTCCCCAATGTAATTTAAATTCTTTTCGGGCAAAAATTAATCTAATTCCAATTAAAAATACAATTAAATAAAATACATAAAAAAACCAACCAAACAGGAAAGCAATTAACCAAGTAAAGAACTCAGAAACGATTCCTCTATTTAAAGCGCCAAAAACAGCAATCAAACACAACATTAAACCTATAGTTCCCTTTAAAAAATAAGGGTCTTTTGTAATTTTGTCGATAAATTTTTTCATACATTTATTATATTAAAGAAGTTAGATTTTTACCATACAAAAGAAGGGTTACAAGTAAATAAAATACAAAAAATTAATTTGTTATTTAACGAACTATGGAAGCACGATAATATTAGGACGAATTACAGGCTCACGATTAAGCTCACGACGTAAATATTTAGTAATTGTATCTTTTATCTTTGATTCAACTTTTTTGTTATCGAAATCTTTGGTTGAATTTAACCAATCATTAATTGAAGTTACAAAAATATTGGTAATTTCTTTTATTGTTGAATCAGCATCTTTATCTTTTAAGAATAAGAATCCACGCATTTGAACATCTGGTCCACAAACAATCTTCTTTTCAGCTTTAGACACTGCACATCCAAAAACTACGACGCCATCAGCACTTAATCTAGTTCTATCAGTAATAATTTCATTAACAACATCGCCTACACCAATTCCATCAATCATTAAATCGGCAGTATATGGATGATTATTTGAGCTATTAAAATCAAGATTTGCTCCAGCCTCACTAATATTTAAAGATTGGCCATTATCAAGCAAGAAAATGTTGTTATGAGATAAACCAAGACGCATATCAAAAGCAATTTTTGCGTTTTCAAGTAAATTTACATAATATCCTTCAATTGGGAAATAGTATTTTGGTTTTAATAAACTTAAAAGCATTCTTAAGTCCTCTTCGCATGCATGCATCTTCGCTAAAGAGCCCTTTTTAATGTATTTAACTGAGCAATCAGTCTTATATAATTCATCAATCGTCGAAGTAGCAATAACCTCGTAAGCATCGCTAGGAGAGACCGCTAAAACAAAGGTATCATTTGGATTAAGACGAACTTGTTTAGCTTCATTTTCGCCATTAGCTAACATTGATATTTTGTCATATAAGCCCGTATCTTCATCAGTCATTAAAATCACCAAATCTTTTTCTTTAGTACGTAAAATATCTTCTAAAGCAATGACATTTTGTTTTGGAAAATAGTCATCACCATATTTCTTTAAATTATAAATATCAATTGATGTTTTATCGTAAAGACAAATTGTCTTTTTAGAATCTAAACAAGCTTTAAAAAGTTCATCAATATGATAAAGATTATCACTTGTAAGAGCAACAAAGCATCTTCCTGGAGCATCCGCGAAACACTTCATAAAGAAAGGATATAATCGATGGTTTGGCGAACAATACCCTAAATTTCCAGCATTTCTTGATTCGCTTAAAAGCACAAGTGTTGGATCTTCAGCAATCTTACCTAATGTATTTAAATCTAGTTTAAAATTAGTTTCATTATTATATTCAACAATAAAATCTCCACTATAAACAATATTTCCTAAATCGGTCTTAAGCGAGAAGCCAAAAGTCATTGGCATTGATGCACATGTTGAGAAAAATTCAAATTTATAACCACTAATATTTTCTACGCAAGGAAGCGTAATCTCATGGAAATCAAAATTTGATGGTTGTTGATATTGTTGACTAAATTGTTCAAGAAAAATTCTTGTTAATTTGGTGCAATAAACTGGAGCTGGGCATTCTTTATAAATATAAGGAAGCGCTCCAAAACTATTTTTCTTAGTTTTTGGTAAAATATAACCCTTAATTCGGTCTTTATTTTCAACTAAATATGAAAAATTAGCGATTATAAAATCGATTCCTGGAGTTAATTTTGTTGGATACTTAAATCCAGCATTGAAAACAAAAATATCATCATTAACCTCTATAATATAAAGGTCCTTACCATCTTCATCTAGCCCACCAAGGGCCATAATTTTTACTTTATCCATGTGTTTATCTTCTCTTATTTTTAATTATAGTTAATAGTGTCTACTTTTTAAAGTGAAAAAGCAAACATTACAAAAAAACAACAAGAAAAGCGCTCTTTTGAGCGCTATTCTTTACTTATCTTTATCTTTGAAGAAACTGAATATTCCATGTTTCTTCTTGTCTTCTGATTTAGGCTCTTCAGTATTCTCAACAGGTGTCGATTCTTTAATTACACTTTTTTCATCAAAGGAAGCTTTTTTAATCTCTTTTTCTTCTTTGTGATAAGGCTTATTTTGGTCTCGATTTCCACGATATCCATTATTTGGTTTCTTTTGGAAATCACGGCTATCAGGAGCTTTTCCACCTTCTGGTTTTTCAATAAATTCACGATGAGATAATTTAACCTTACCATGATCATCAAAACCAATAACCTTAACCTTTAATATATCGCCAACTTTGACGATATCATGGGCATTATTGACATAATTCCAAGCAAGTCTTGAAACGTGGCATAATCCATCGGTATCACCAAATAATCTAACAAATGCACCATAATCTTCGACTCTTTGAACAACGCCTTCATACTCTTGACCAACTTCAGCAACACGAACGATATCTTCAATCATTCCCTTTGCTTTATTAACCATTTCACGTTTCATATGATAAATAACAACGTGACCATCATCATCAATATTAATCTTAACGTTATCGCATTTTGCAATAATATCATTAATAACTTTACCACCACTACCAATGACATCTTTAATCTTATCAATGCTGATATCAAATTGATCAAATTTAGGAGCATATTCGCCTAATTCTTTACGAGGTTCACTAATTGCATTGCTCATAACTTCACGAATTTCAGCTCTAGCTTTATTAGCTTGAGCTAAGGCTTCTTTTAAGATTTCTCGAGTAACACCTTTAATTTTAATATCCATTTGTAAAGCAGTAATACCTTTAGCAGTACCACTAACTTTGAAGTCCATATCACCGAAGTGATCTTCAAGACCTTGAATATCAGTTAAAATTGTATATGGATGTTTTCCATCGAGTGGGCCACTAGTAATTAAACCCATAGCAATACCACTAACAATTCCTTTAATTGGAACACCAGCAGCCATTAAAGCCATACATGATGCGCAAATTGAAGCTTGTGACGAACTACCATTACTTTCAAGAACTTCGGCTACACAACGAATTGTATATGGGAATTCTTCTTCGCTAGGAAGAACGTAACTTAAACTTCTTTCACCTAAAGCTCCATGACCAATTTCTCTACGTCCTGGAACACCAGTTCTACCAATTTCTCCAACTGAGAATGGTGGGAAATTATAGTGATGAATCCAACGTTTTGTTTCGTTTGGAGTTAAATCTTCCATAATTTGTTCATCATCTTTGCTACCTAAAGTAACAACCGAGAGAACTTGAGTTTGTCCACGAGTAAATAACGCACTACCATGAACTCTAGGAAGAACATCAACTCTAGCACTTAATGGACGAATTTCATCAACTTTACGGCCATCAGGTCTAATCTTTTCTTCTGTAATTAATCTACGAACTTCTTTAGCGACCATATTTTCAAGAATATCGTTGACCATAAGCATGGTTCTAAAATGTTCTTTATCGTTTTTATATTCACGAGCATCATAATCATTTATGATTTCTTTCTTTAATGCTTCAATTGCATTTTGTCTTTCAAGTTTATCAAAGATTGAAATAGCTTTGACCATCTTATCATTAATTCGATCATAAATATCTTTTTCAATTGCTGGATCAGCAGTAAATAAAGCGATTTCTCTCTTTGGCTTACCAACTTCAGCAATAATCTTTTCTTCAAATTCACAAAGAGTCTTAATTGCCTCATGACCAAACATAATAGCATCAAGCATCTCTTCTTCAGAGAATTCTTGTGAACCAGATTCAACCATGTTGATGGCTTCTTTAGTACCAGCAACAGTTAAATTTAAGTCTGATTTCGCTCTTTCAGCAACGGTTGGGTTAATAATAAATTTTCCATCAACTCTACCAACATTAACACCAGCAATTGGTCCATCAAAAGGAATATCACTAATTCCTAATGCAAGTGAAGAACCAAACATAGCGGTTAATTCTGGAGTGCAATCTAAATCAACAGCAAAAACTGTATTAATAATTTGAACTTCATTTCTAAATCCATCTGGGAACATTGGTCTAATTGGTCGATCAATTAAACGAGCAGTTAAAGTTCCATGCTCTCCTGCTCTCCCTTCACGACGTAAGAATCCACCAGGAATTTTACCAATAGCATATTGCTTTTCTTGATAATTAATAGTTAATGGGAAAAAATCTCCTTCTTTAGGCTCATCACTACAGCAAACTGTTGATAAAACAGTTGTATCATTTAATTTAGTTAAAACAGCACCATCTGCTTGCTTACTAAGTTCACCAATCTCAACACAAATTTTCTTTCCGAAAAAATCTAATTCAAATACTTTCTTATCCATTCTTTCTTTTTTCCTTTTTCTTTATAAATATTTAACGTGTTTATAATACTACTTTAATCGCCACATTACCACTTTTTAAATTTATTTAAAAGTTTAGTTATGGTAAAGTAATAAGGGCGCATATTTTATGGCAACAATAATTCTTATCGGTGGTGGTTCAGCAAGCGGAAAAACTTTTGTTATTGAAGAAGTAACAAAATCTATTGGTGAGGAATACATCACACATATTTCAATTGATGACTATTATAAAAAAGTTGATGATATGTCAATTGAAGATCGAAGAAAAATAAATTATGATCATCCACGTGCCTTTGATTGGCAGCTTTTTAGAACTGATTTAGAAAGTCTAAAAAACAACAAATCTATCGAAAAACCAATTTACGATTATGTTATTTTAAATCGTAGTGATAAAACTGAAACTGTAAAACCTAAACAAATTATTCTTGTAGAAGGAATTACTGCTTTAGTTGATAAAAAATGTCGTGATTTAGCAGATTTAAAAGTTTTTATTAATGCTTCGCGAGAAAGACGACTAGTTCGTCGTATTGAACGTGATCAAAAAGAAAGAGGAAGAACTTTCGAAAATATTGTCGAACAATATTTTGAATCAGTTCAACCAATGTATGAAGAAATTATTGGCCCATCACAAGTTTATGCTGATGTAATCATCAATAATGATGGACGAAAAAATAACTCAATTAGAGCTTTAACTGCAATTATAAAAGACTATATTAAATAAATTATTGCTCAAATTGCGAATTATAAAGTTCGTAATAAAAACCTTTTTTACTAAGCAATTCTTCATGACTACCAACTTCAATAATATGTCCATCTTTCATGACAATAATTTTGTCACTATTTACAATAGTTGAAAGTCGATGAGCAATAACAATTGAAGTTCGATTTTTCATTAATTTACTAAACCCATCCAATATCTTAATTTCTGTACGGGTATCAATATTACTTGTCATTTCATCAAGAATTACAATATCAGGTTTATTTAACATAACTCTTGTGATATTTATTAATTGTTTTTCGCCGATTGAAAGGCCACTATTATCACTAATAACTGTTTCAAAACCATTTGGTAATCTTGTAATAAAGTCATAACTATTTGCTTCTTTGCAAGCTTCAATTAATTCTTTTTCTGAAACATCTTTCTTTCCATAAGTAATATTATCTCTAACTGTTCCTTTAAAAATCCAAGTTTCTTGTAAGACCATTTTAAAATTTGATCGAAGGTCTTTTTTTGGCACAAAAAGACTGTTGGTTCCGTCAAAAAGGAAACTTCCTTTAGTTGGATCATAAAAACGCATTAATAAGTTAACCATCGTTGTCTTGCCAGCACCTGTTGGACCAACAATTGCAATTTTTTCGCCTTTATTAATTGTAAAATTAAAATCTTCAATAAGCTTTTGCCCTTCAACATAATTGAAATAAATATGATCAAAATTAATATTTTTAATTGGTTTTTTAAGAAGTTTCTTGCCTTCATCAATATCATTATTCGCTTCTAAAATTTCATTTATTCTCTTTAAAGATACATAACCTAGTTGAAGTTCAGACACACAACTTGAAATTTCATTCACTGGTTTAGCAAATTGATTGGCATATTGTAAGAAAGCGCTAATACCACCAATTGTTAACGCTCCACCAACTGAAGAGCCTGAAACAACCAATATGGCGCCTAGAATCCCTACAATTGCATACGTGCCATTATTAATTAATCTAGAAGATGGGTTTGTTAAACTTGAAATAAACTGGGATTTTTGACCTACTTTATATAAGTAATTATTCACTGTCTCAAACTTTTTAAATGATTCTTCAGAATAATTAAAAGCCTTAATTGTTTCAAAATTTGTTAAATCTTCCAAAACTATAGCGCCAACTTGCCCATTTAATGTTCCCTGTTCTTTAAAATACTTGCTAGAACGACTAGCAACAAAGTAACTAATTAGTAAGGCCAAAGGAGTTAAGAATAAGACAACAAGCGCTAAAATATAATTCATATAAAACATAATAACCATCGTTGTAATCAAGGTTATTACACCTTGAAACAATTGTTTGAACGAGGAAATTATTGCGTTATAAACATTATCAACATCATTGATTGTTCTACTTAATAAATCACCTTTATTATGTGTATCTATAAACTTGATTGAAACCAAATTTATTTTTTTATAGATATCATCCTTAAATTTCTTCATTACTCTTTCGGTAAAGATTGACAAAGTTGATTCAAATAAATACTCAAAAACAACCGCACAAACAATTAAGCAAGCAATTATAATAAGATAATTAAAAAATGCATTTTTGCCATCTACAGCGATAATATTATCGATTGCCAAGCCTATATAATATGGAATCAAAAGCATTGAAATAACAAAAATAAGTGCATAAAAAATAGATAAAACAATTAATTTTAAGTTACCTTTAAAGTACTTGAATAATTTCTTGATTTCTTTCATATTAATTATTCCTTACTTGGGATTCGTAAATCTCTTTATATATTGGACTATTTTCCAATAAATAATCGTGATTACCAACACACTCAATCTTTCCTTTGTCTACGACAATAATTTTATTGCAATGCTTTAAAGTTGTTGCTCTTTGGGAAACATAAATTTTGGTTAAATTTGTGAGTTTAGCAAGATTCTGTCTTACTTTTTTATCAGTTATAAAATCAAGAGAACTCATTGAATCATCTAAAATTATTGTTTCGCTATTCCTTAATAAAGCCCTGGCAATACATAATCTTTGAATTTGACCACCACTAAGATTATGCCCGCCTTCTTCAACTGGATGATCTAGAAAATCATCATATTTACTAACAAAAGAATAAGCTTCAGCATTTTTTAAAGCATTAATTAAATCTTCTTTTGTTGCGTGATTATTAGCCACTAAAAGATTTGAGCGAATTGTTCCTTTGAAAACTTGATTCTTTTGATTTACTAAACTAATTTCTTTATGCAATTCATCTAAATCATAGAGTTTTAAATCAACACCTTTATAGCTGATTGTGCCATGCGTGCAATCAATAAATCTATCAAGTAATTTGACAATTGTTGATTTTCCACTGCCAGTCCCACCAATGATTCCAACAGACTCACCTTTTTTAATAGTTAAATTTAGATTGCTAACAACATTAATATTATTTGCGTAAGAAAAATCTACGTCTTTAAAGTCAAATAATGTTCTATTTTTCTCAATTTTAAGATTTTTATACATTGCGTTATTTTTAACACTACTTTCTGTTAAAAAGAAGCCATCAACACGTTTCTTTGAAGCATATGCTTTATTAAAAATAACTACCAAATTGCAAACAACAACTAATGCAGTCAAAATTTGACTTAAATACGACACCAGCGCAACAATATCACCTATGCTAAAGCTAGATTCATTTTTAGTATTTATAAACAAACTGCCAATATAAATAGTTAATAAAATGCCTATATTAATAACCAAATAAGTAGTTGGATTTATAAGCGCATTTAATAAAGATACCTTCTTTGCATCTTTATAATATTCATCTGTTTTTTCTTCATATTTTTTAACTTCTATCTCTTGTGAATTAAATGAACGAATTACACGTGTGCCATTTATGCCATCATCAACAATCTGACTTAATTCATCATTTTGATGTTGTAGTTTTAAGAATTTGTGGCTTGTAGATTTTAAAATTATAAACAAAAATAAACTAACAATAACCACAATTCCTAAATAGATTAAAGCGATTTGCCAACTAATAAATAAGGAGCAAACTAAAGATCCAATAACCAAAGCTGGAGCCCGAATAACCAAACGTATAATCATTGCTACAGCAAGTTGCAATCTGTTTGCATCATTATTGAATAAGTTTGAAACAAATCCTGGTCCAAAATCATTGATCTCTTTTAAAGACAAATCATTAATTTTTTTAAATAGTCTATTTCGTAAATCGGTACCAAAACCCTGGCTTGCGATTGAAGACAAATATTGGCACATCATCGTCGAAAAATACCCTAAAACACAAAAAAGCAATATTATTCCACCATCAACTAATATGGTATTATAGTTGCCATTTAATTTAGCTTCATTAATTCCATTATCAATAATATTTTTCATCAAAAAAGGAATCAATAATTCAAAAACAACCTCTAAAGTTTTAAATATTGGTCCTAGTATTAATTGCTTTTTATAATTACGTAATGAATAAACAGTTTTATGCATAAGTTAATGATATATTTAACATACTAAAAAAGAAATAAAAAACTCCCTTTCGGGAGTTTAGAATTACTACTTTCTTAAACCTAATTTACCAAGAAGTGCAATGTAACTATCACGATTTGTTCTTTCGAGATAAGTAAGTAATGATTTTCTCTTACTAACTTTGATGTTTAATCCTCGACGAGCAATGTTATCTTTATCATTCTTCTTTAAATGGTCTGTTAAGTCATGAATTTGAGAAGTTAATAAGGCGATTTGGAATTCGATACTACCAGTATCTTTTTCATTCTTTCCATATTCCTTAACAAGTTCAGCTTTACCTTTTTTGTCTAACATTTTCTTTTACCCTTTCTATAAATTCGCATTAAACTAGGAAAAACGTTGGGATAATCATCTTTCTTGGTTTAACGTACTCAAATAATATACCCTAATAATCTACTAATCTCAAGACTTTATTACTATTTTATTACTAAAAAAGTCTTATATGTTTCTTTAAAAACTTCGAAATAGAATTTATCAAAATTTTTGATATTTATTTCATAATAATCAGCCTTTTCAATTATCATATATTTATCTAAATCAACAGGTTTATGCTTTTTATAAATAACATTTAAGCTATCTTCAATATGCAATTCTCTTCGTGGTAATCGATTATAATCATATAAACGATAAGTTATATCGCAAGGATCTTGCACTTCAAGCAAGAAAGTTCCACCCATTATTGCGTGGACAGTTCCAGGAGTTACTTTTAATAAATCGTGTGGTTTAATATTTTGATATTCTAAGTATTTCTCAAGATTACCAGCATTAATTGCGGATTTTAGAACATCTTCTTTTACGTTATCGATACCAAAAATAATCTTATTTGTAGTTGTTTCATTCAAAATATACCAACATTCATATTTGCCATTTTTAAAACCTTTAGAAATGGCATATTCGTCATCAGGATGTACTTGAATTGATAAATTTTCAGCTGCATCAATTATCTTAATCAAAACAGGAAATTCATCATTTTCTTTTAAGCCAAGTTTTACATGATTTTTACTAACAAAATCACTTAAGCATTCACCATTCGCAAGTATGCAATTCTTATTTTTTATGCAAGAAACAAGCCATGCTTCCCCAGTTTTCTTAGGAGCATTAAAAATTTTCTCAAGTTTTTCACCAGCCCAAGGCTTAACTTCAAAATATGGTTTTAATTCAATTCTTTCCATTTTATATATTGTTCTTTAAATATTCTAACGATTGTTCAACATCAATTTTCATTTGCTTTTCAAGTTCATCTGTTGAAGCGAATTTCTTCTCATCACGAAGTCTTTTATAAAAGAAAACCTTCATTTCTTTACCATAAATATCACGATTTAATCCCATAATATAAGTTTCAATCGTTGGTTTTTCAACCTGATTAATCGTAGGGTGAGTTCCGATATTTGTAACAGATTTATAGGTTCTTTTATCGATTCTGGTTCTAGTAATATAAACACCTTCTTTAGGTAAAACATAATCAAAAACCATTTGTAAATTAGCTGTAGGTTTCCCAAGTTTTGAACCTTCTTCAAATCCATGGGCTACGGTCCCACTAATTGAGTATGGTCTGCCAAGAAAAACACTAGCTTCCTTTACTTGACCATCTCTAATTAACTTTTTAATACCAGAACTACTAATCTTTTTATGATTGCAATCATTCACATAATTCATTATTTGAACATCCGCAAAAGCCATCTTTAAATCATAAACATTTCCTTTTGCTTCATAACCAAATGTAAAATCATTTCCACAAAACAATGTTTTTGGATTAAGTTTTTTCAAAACTTTATTTATAAAATCAATATAAGAAAGATGTTTAAACTTGTCGTCAACCATAATTACAAAAACATAATCGACCTTTATTTCTCTAAAAAGTTCAATTTTTTCGTCAAGAGAAGTAATCGATCCTTCAATTGATTTTAATGGTTTGTCAAAGGTAATAACTCCGACTGGACCATCACTATTAAATTTAGCATAACGTATTAACTGTACATGACCAGTATGTAATCCATCAAAATACCCAAGAACTAAACTTAGGTTTTTTATATCAGTATCTATGTGTTTAAAGTCTTTTAAATATTTAACTTCCATTTTGAAAAATTTCCCTTTTTTATTATAATTAAAAGGCTTACAAAAAGAAAGAAGTAATCAATGAAAGCAATTAGAGTTATCTTAGCTTGCATAAGAACAGCGGATGATAAATTCAATTTAATAAATGATGGAGATAGAATTTGCCTTGGAATTTCTGGTGGAAAAGATAGCATGGCAATGTTTTATGCTCTTCACTTATACAAAAAGTTTTCAAAAACAAAATTTGATATTTTTCCATGCATTATTGATTTAGGCTTTGATGATTTTAATCCCACAAAAATTAAAAATTTTATCGAAAGTCTTGGATACAAACTAGATGTTGCTGATGGTAAAACAGTCTACGAAATTCTAAAAATACAAAAAGAAAATATGCATTCGCCAAATCTTCCTTGCTCTATTTGTAGCAAAATGAAAAAAGCAATCATTAATAAAGAGGCTCATAAACTAAATTGTAATAAAGTCGCATTCGCGCATCATAGAGATGATGCGATTGAAACGCTTTTTCTAAATGAGATTTATGGCGGTAGAATCTCGACTTTTTCACCTAAAATGTTTTTATCGAAAGAAAAAATTACTTTTATTCGACCGCTTGTTTTAGCTAAAGAAGAAGACTTGAGGCGTTTATGCGACGAAGAAAATATACCAATTTGCCCATCACATTGCCCTAATGATAAACATACCGAAAGAGAAGTAATCAAAGGTATTCTTAATAATATTTATGGTGAGTTCCCAAGTAGTCGCGAAAACTTTTTAAATATGCTTTTCAACGATACAAAAGAAGATATTTTTTATTCCCATGTTGAACATAAAATTGAAGGCACACAACTTTTTATTACTAGAACCATTAATAAAGATGATTTAATTGACGAATTTAAATTTGAAAATGGTCTAAAACCCACTAACTTAGACAAATCCATGACTCATTATGTACTTCATAATGATAAAGGAATTAGAGCAATTATTTATCTTTCTACAGACAAAGAAGCACGTTCTTTTACAATTTCTCATTATAAATACAAAAATAAAAAAGAATTTATGATATTTATAAAAGAAATCGCTAATATATACTTTTTTAACTATAATCCATGTGCGTTGCATGTATGCGACATATCAAAAAATGATATTACATTATTTGAAAAAGCAGGTTTCAAAAAACAAAAAAATAAGAAATACATCTTATTATTAACCACAAAAAAATGAGGTTTTACCTCATTTCTTGGTTTTGTTTTTTGCAGCTTCAAGCACTTCTTCGAAATGCTTTTGCTTTTCATAACTCGTATCAAGAACAAAACTTACTTCTGGAACTCGACGAGTATCAATTTTCTTGGCTAATGATGATCTAACAAAGCCTTTTGCCCTATTTAAACGTTCAACGCCATCACTAGCGTTATTTAAAAAGGAAACATATACTTTAGCATAACTATGATCATCGCTAACGACAACATCAGTAATTGTGAAAAAACCAATGTTCTCATTTTTCAGTTCAAATTCGCAAATATCTTTAATATCTTTACCGATAATTGCTTTTAATCTTTCATTTTTATTTGCCATCTTCTTTTACCACCATCTCATAACCTTCGATAATATCGCCAACTTTGATATCGTTATAATTTTCAATTTTGATACCACATTCATAGCCTTTAGCTACTTCTTTAGCATCATCCTTGAAACGCTTTAAGGAATCAATATTACCTTCATAAGCAATAGCGCCATCTCTTAAAACACGGCATAATGAGTTTCTCTTAATTGAACCATCAGTTATATAACAACCAGCAACAGAGCCAACTTTTGGAACTTTAATAACACTTCTAACTTCGGCTTGTCCAGTAACACTTTCGACTTTTTCTTTCTTAAGCATACCTTTTATAGCATCTTGCATTTCTTCAATTAAGGCATAAATGATTCGTTGTAGTCTAATTTCAACATGAGATTCTTCAGCCTTCTTTTTAATCATCGCTGAAGGACGAACATTAAACCCATAAATAATAGCGTTAGAAGCACTAGCAAGCAAAACATCACTTTCAGTAATTGCACCAGCAGCAGCATGAATTACGTTAATTTTAACAGTATCAGAATTTAATTTTTCTAAACTTGCTTTAACTGCTTCAGCACTACCAGTAGAATCAGTTTTTAAAACAATGTTGATTGTTGTTAAATTGTTTTCGCTAATTTTTTTATAAACATCCTCTAAAGAGGTAATTTCAGTAGCACTTCGACGTTCTTCATCAACTTTTCTTAAACGACGTTTTTCAGCAATATCTTTAGCTTGCTTCTCGCTTGGGAAGGCCATAAAATGGTCGCCAGCAAGAGGAACCTCAGATAAACCAATAACACTAACTGGAGTTGATGGACCAGCAGATTTAATAACTTGGCTAAATTCATTAGTCATTCTACGAACTTTGCAATATGTAGTACCAACGACTACATAATCATCATTTGTAAGAGTACCATTTTGAACAAGCAAGGTTGCTTTTGGACCTTCACCCTTATCGAGTTCAGCTTCCAAAACTGTACCAATTGCATATCTTTTTGGATTTGCTTTTAATTCAAGCATTTCTGCTTCGAGAATAATCGCTTCAAGTAATCCTTCAATGCCAATCTTCTTTTTTGCACTAATCTCACAACACATAACATCACCACCAAATTTTTCAGGAATGACATCGTGAACCATTAATTGTTCTAATACTTTGTTAGGATTAGACCCTGGTGCATCAATTTTATTAACTGCAACAATAATTGGAACTTTAGCTGCTTTTGCGTGATCTATAGCTTCAATTGTTTGAGGCATAACACCATCATCAGCTGCAACAACTAAAATAACGATATCAGTAACACTAGCTCCTCTTGCACGCATTGCACTAAATGCCGCATGCCCTGGAGTATCAATAAAGGTAATCTTTTTATTTTTATAAGTCTTTTGGTAAGCACCAATTTCTTGAGAAATACCACCAAATTCAGCACCTGCTAAATTACTATTACGAATTGCATCAATTAAGGTAGTCTTACCATGATCAACGTGACCCATAACCGTAACAACACAAGGTCTTTCGACTAAATCTTTTGGATTATCTTCAAGATTTACTTTTTCAAAATCTTCTTCATTAACAACATCTTCTTTTTTAAAATCATAACCATACTCTAAGCACAATTCACCAATTGTATTATCATCAAGATATTGATTGATTGTGACGAGCTTTTTCTTCAAAAATAGCTTTTTAATAATATCGCTAGGTTGAACATTTAGTTTCTTAGCTAATTCCGCAACTGATAAGGAAGTGGTATATACAAAAACCCCATTATGCACATTTGCATAATCTTTTGATTTTTGATTGTTTTGTGGGACATTGGCTTCACGTTCCATTTTTTTGTTTTTCATTTTTAATCCTCCTTATTTAATGTAAAACAGCATCTTTTCATAAATTTTATCATTGACACTTGCTTCAAGAGCTCGATCTAAACATTTTGTTTTTTTCGCTAATTCAATAGTCTCTTTATCTCTATGAATATAAGCGCCACGACCATTTATTTTACCTGTAATATCTAAGACAACATCCCCATTAGGAGTTTTAACCACTCTAAATAATTCTTCTTTAGGAAAAACTTTATTTGTAGCTAAACACTTTCTTAATGGGACTTTTTTCATTTTTTTAATTCCTATTTGTTATAGTACTCATCGTTATCATACTCTGAGTAATCTTCTTCAGAATCATTAACCTTATTATCAGCCTTATTCTCATCTTCTTTTTCCATTTCAGCTAATTCTTCTGCAGTATAAATAGACATCTTATTCTTTTCATCAATAACTGGTTTAACTTCTTCTTGAGGTTGAACCTTCTCAGTTTTACGAGCATATGGTTTCTTAGTAAACTTCTTGTCTTTATAAGAATCATGTGGTCTATCTTTTTCAATTTGTTTTTCTTTTTCAAGAGAAGCTTCTAATTGATTTAAAGTTGTTGTTGTCTTAACTTCAAGAACCTTTTCTGGTTTTGGTTCTTCAATAACTGGAGTTGGTTTAATAACTTCCTTTTCAACTGGTTTTTCTTCGACTGGAGCAACAACTTCAGAAGGTTTAACTTCTTCAGGTTTAGTTTCGACAGTTTCAGAACTGGTTGAACTCATTTCAATTTCGTTCTCTTCATCAAGATCAGCATCCTTATCAAGGAATTCTTCATCATTAACAACTGGTGGAACCTCAACACCAACAGGTTTTTGAGCATTCAATTCAGCATTCTTGATTGAATTAATTCTAAATCTCTCTTTTTGTAACTCACGAGCTTCATTTTCAAATTCAGCCATTGGAGTAAATTCAATATTATTTTCTTTAGCAACACTTTCATCCATTACTTTAATATCTTCAAGTCCAGTTAATTGACGAGCTAAAACAACGTTAGTTCCTTTAAAGCCGATTGCTGCACTACCAGTTTCATTTTCGCAAACTACATATGTAGTCTTGTTTTCACCACCATCAGCAATCTTTGCGCCAATAACAACACCTGGTTTTAAACATTCTCTTAAAAATACACCAATGTTTGGACTATATTCGACAATATCAATCTTCTCTTTACTATTTCTATCGTTACCAAGTTGTGAAACAATTTGTTGAATACGTGAACCATTTGGACCAATACAAGCTCCAGATGCATCAACATTTTGATCTTCACTATAAACTGCAACCTTGCTACGAACACCAGGCATACGTGCAACTTTATAAATTTTGACTGTTCCATCATAAATTTCATGAACTTCATTCGCAAAAATCTTTGCAAGGAATTCAGGACAACTTCTTGAACAATGAATTAAACTACTTCCTTTGGTTTCATCTTTAGAAATTCCGCAAACATAAACTTTAATAGAATCTCCTGGTTTAAAAACTTCTCTACCAATGAGATCTTTTTGGAAAAGGGTAACACTAATACGGCCTAAATTGACGATGACTGAATGTTCATCACTCTTTTCAACTGTACCAGTAATTAATTCACCAATCTTACCATTAAAGGCCTCGAGTAAGCTTTCTTTTTCAGCGTGTGAAATCTTTTGCTTATATGCACTTACGAAACGATTGACATCACCTTTAGAGAAATCATCAAAACTTAATGGTTCTTCATAAAAATCACCAACTTTAAGTTTGTTTGAAACAACACGTGAATCTTTATCGCTAATTTCGACAAAGTCATCGGTTAAATCCTTATCTAAAACAACTTTCCATTGTCGATAAGTTTCAATTTTTCCTTTTTCAAGATCAATATCACAACGAATTAAAGCATCAGCTAATTTATCTGAGTTATCTGTAACTAAATTTCCATTAGCATCTTTAATTTTCTTAGCTTTTTTAATTTTAATTGGTCTATTAACAACAAGGAGTTCGTCGCTTAATTTACGATTATAAGCAACTTTAAAAGCTTCACTAATTGCACTTACAATAGTGTTCTTATCAATTCCTTTTTCTTCAACCATCTCTTCCATGGCTCTTAAGAAAGCCTTTTGGTGTTTTGCATCCATAATAGTAATTTTCTCCTAAAATTTTATCGCTAAATGCGCTTTATCAATATATTGTCGTTCGAGGACTGTATTCGTCTTTTTCCCCTTCACGAAATAAAATAACTTGATTGTATCTTTATTAACTTCTACTAAAGTTCCCTCAAGATAACTTAATCCTTTAAAAGGATGAGTAGTATGAATATTAATGAACTGGTCTTTATATTTCTCTAAGTTCTTAACATCAATTGGTTTTTCTATACCAAGAGATGAAACATCAAGAACATAACTATTTTCGCTAAATTCATGAGAATTTAACAAATCTGAAATCTTATTACTGATGAGTGTAATATCATCAAGACTAATTGGCTCATCACGGTCAATAACAATTTCGAGAGTTTGATTCTTCCCTTTGTTTAATGAAAATGAATAAAGAGTGTAACCTTCGTGCACTAATAAATCATTTATAAGAACTTTAACTTGTTCTAATGATTCCATTCACAACCTCCTTTTAAAAAAATAAGAATGCCCGCAGGCACCCTAATCGAGTAAAGATTTACTCAATCTTCGTTGATATTATATATAATATCAATTTCAAAAGCAAATAAAACCAGTCTAAAAGTTGTGAAATATCATCGATAATTAACAACCTTTTTAAAGATTTTCTTAATAATAAACTTCCATTAAGATATAATTTAAAAGAACATTTTATTTAGATAGGAGATAAGAAAATATGCCTGCTTCACTTACACATTATGAATTTTATAAAAAAGCCACAAATAATATTGATGTTGGAACACTTGGCGCGCAAGGTCCTGATCCATTTTTCTTTTATGGAAACGATATAAGCATGACTATAAAAGCTAGAGGCTTAAGAGCCTATGGCACATTTTTACATAAAGCAGACCCAGCAGTTTCTTTTAAGTATTTAATGGAATACATCTTAGGTTCTGACGAAAAAGAACAAGAAATTCTTTATACTTTTACAAAAGGCTTACTTGCCCATTATGTTTTAGATAAAACTTGTCACCCATATATTTGGTATAAATCAGGTTTTGTTACTAAAAACGATAAAAGTAATTTTAAATACTTTGCCCAACACGCAAATATAGAATCCACAATTGATGTCTTAATAATGGACCATTTTAAAGACGAAACAACAACTTTTGAAGCTTTAAAATATAATAAGAAAGAATTAAAAATTGTATCAAAAATGATGTATAGCCTTGGAAAAGGTTGCTATAAAAATAAATACATTACTGAAGATAGTTATTATAAAGCAATAAAATCAATGAAGTTTGTATCAAGGGCTTTATATAGTAAAACAGGTAAAAAGAAAGCTTTCTTCGATAAATTCTTAGGAAAAACACCTTTATCTCCAATGAGCGAGCCTCAATTAAAAGATATTAAATTTGATGTTTTGAATCTTAAACATATTACATGGAGAGATTGCGTAACTAATAAAAATCCAAGAAAAGATGATTTCTACAAATTATTTGATAACGCTTTAGTTGAATACAAAAAAGATTTAAGTTTCTTCGATGCAATTATGAATAAGACAAAAAAACCATCTAGTCTAATGACCTTATTCAAAGGTATCGACCATAATGGTTTTCCATTAAATTCAACAAAGATTTATTCCGACTCATTCTATAAATAAATTATTTTTCATTTGAAAATTTTATATTTGCTTTCTTTCTAATATCATCTAATAATTCCATGACATATTGAGTTTCTTTAAGCGGCATCGAAACTGATTCATGCATTCCTTTATTAATGCATTCTTCAAATTCAAACCATTGAAATTCATAACCATCGTGTTCTGGATGATTCTCGATTGTATCGATAATTTTTGGTGGCCTATCATTTGAATAAACATCAATTTTATATGGATGATTAACATGATCAAATTTAATATAACCATTGTCACCATAAATGTAAGCACTGCAATCAATGTTTGACTTCATTGAATTGATTACAATTGCATCACTATCATCATTTAATTTTAAATGAATAAAATCTTCGTCATCAACGCCGCTTGGTGTAAGAATTGCGTTCGCACATATGCTTTTAACTTTTGCGCTAGCATACATAAGAACAAAATTTAGTGGATAAACACCACAATCTAATAAAACTCCACCACCTAAGCTATCTTGCATGCGTGCTCTCATGTTTATTGCATACCCAATATTCGCTGAATATAAATAAGGTTTCCCAATTTCGCCACTTTTAATAATTTTAAGTACTTCATCTTTAATTGGCATAAATCTAGTCCACATACATTCGCTTAGAAAAACTTTATTTTTCTTTGCTAAATCAATTATTTTCTTGCTTTCAACAGAATTTAAAGTAAATGGTTTTTCACAAACAACATTTTTATGGTTATCAATACAAAGTTTCATTGTTTCAAAATGAGCTTTTGTGACAACTGAAATGTAAATTAAATCTAAATCCTTATCTTTTACTAATTCTTCATAAGATGCATAAGCTTTCTTAAAGTGATAAGCGTTTTTAAATTCAATTGCTCTATTTTCATCACGAGCCGCACATGCAACTAACTCAAAATCATCTAAACCATGCAAAACAGTAGCCATTTTTGCAGCCATTTTTCCACAACCAATAAAACCAATTTTCATAGATTTATCCTCTTTAATTATTATAACTATTTAAAGATTAAATATCATAAAAATGATAAGATAATAAAGAAAGTTGGATTATTATGGAAAAATTAGTTTTAGATAAAAATAAATCGTTGGTAAATTTAGCAAACTCGGTTTTAAAGTTCTTTGGTTGCAACACTTATCATGAATCATTAAAAGAAATAGATGATTTGATGGAAAAATCAAAAAAGAAAAAAATATGTCTCTTTTTATTTGATGCGTTTGGCAAATGTATTCTAGAAAAATATAAGAATGAAGCGCCATTTATGTACAATCATAGATTTTTAGTCATTCATAGTGTTTATCCTGCTACAACTGTTGCTGCTACAACTGCTATCACTACTGGAAAATATCCAATTGAAGATGGATATATGGGATGGGTTCAATATTTTCCTGAATATAATAAATTTGTTGAAGTTTATCCTTCAACTATTAGAGATGAAGATACTTTAAAAAAGAAAAGCAAAAAAATAGTTCCTCAAATAACTGATGATATATTGAAAACGACATATATCACCAATGATATAAACAAAAAATATGGTAAAGAAGTTGCAAAGATGGTAATGTCTTTTGATTTTGGAAACCATGATAGTGATCCTCATAAAACAAATGAATTATGGGAAGAAGCAGTTGATAAATCTATATCAAAGAATTTGTTCACATATGCATACAATATTTACCCAGATGCATTGATGCATATTAACGGAACCGATTCAATTAAAGTAAAAAACGTAATTATTCAAATAAATGAAATCGTTGAAAATCTGGTAAGTGCACATCCTGATACATTATTTTTAGCCATCAGTGATCATGGAATGATTGATATTATCGAAAACGATATTAGAAATATACCTGGTTTTGTCGATACTCTTCAAACCGATACAATTTGTTTAGAAGAAAGGTTTTCCTCGTTCTTCGTCAAAGATAAAGCTAAATTCTTAGAGATTTATAAAAACACTCCATTATTAAATGAGCATTTTTTATTGTTATCTAAAAAAGAAATTATAAATGATAACGTTTTTGGTTATAGCAATATTCAAAATAAGCATTCTATCGATACAATTGGTGATTTTACTTTAATTGCTTTAGACAATAATAGTTTAGTTGATAAATACATGGTTTCATCTAAATTTAAGGCTTCTCATGCAGGTGCCACCAAAAACGAAATGGAAATATATTTGCAAGCTTATAATATTGATTAATTTTTAGTCACAGGTTCTATTTTTTCGGCTTTTCCGATTTCTCCAGCTTTAATAAAAGCTATTTTTGCCAATATAACGGCAATAATCTCATTAATTATTGCGGCGGCAACAATGGTACCTTGAATAATAACGGCTGAGCTAGGATCTGCCCCACTTATAGTAGAGACTGCGATACCTGTGAAAACTAACGAAACTCCCGAATGAGGAAGCAAAGTTAAACCAAGGTATTTTTGAACATTTTTATCACATTTAGTTATGTGAGAACCTAATGCGGCTCCACCAATCTTTCCAATTGCCCTTGAAATAATATAAATGAAAGTAAATAATCCAGCTCCTGCCACATCTTTATAGTTTAAAGGCATTCCAAGATTAACAATAACAATCAATAAACTAAGCGATAACAATGGATTAAAATCTTTTGTAAGGTTTTGGTACTTATCATGTTCCACAAAATTTGTAGCCATTGCTGAAAATGCCATACCAATTAAAAGATAATTTAATGATGAACTACCAAAAATATAGATATCACAAATAATTCCAAGACCAACTGAAATTAAAAGAAATAAAATCATCAAACATAAAGATAATTTTCTATTCTTTACATGTTTCGAAATTTTTGAAAACACAAAACCAACACTAAAACCAATTATAAATGGTAGCAAAACCATTAAAACAATTTTCCACCAAGACATTGAACCACTGCCTAAAAAACCACCAACAATAGAAATAACAGTAAAAAATACAATAACACCAACAATGTCATCTAAAGCAGCCATTGGAATTAAGGTTCTAGTTACAGGACCATCCGTTTTATATTGGTTCACAATTGAAAGAGCAGGAGCAGGGGCTGTCGCTAAAGCTATTCCGCCAAAAATAAAAGCTAAATACAAAGGTTTTCCAGCAATTAAAAATGTAACCATAAAGAATAAACTAACAACTAAAAAAGTCCCTAAAGATTGAAATAAAGTAGTTATTATCAATTGTTTTCCACTACTCTTTAATTGTTTAATATTTATTTCACTTCCAATCATTACACCAGCGAAAGCTTCAAAAATATGAATTACAATTTTATAAATATTGCTATCTATAAAATCTTGTGAAACCATACCAACTAAATAAGGACCAAAAACAATCCCAACAATTAACCAACCAAGAATAGCCGGCATTTTTATTTTACTAATAATTTGCCCAAATACATAAGCAATAGCAAGGATACCTAAAAACCCTAAAATTTGATTTACCATAATTAAATACTCTCTAAAAATTTAATATAACTTTTAAGAAGTTCTTTATTGTTTTTGTTTCTATTTATAGATTTCAGTGAAGCCTCTAATGAATAAGTAAAACCTTTGTTGTCTAAATAAGGTTTTAAATTAGTGTTATTTAAATAATTGAAAAAAGAAGCCTCAGAAATCAAAAACTTCTTATTAATACTTGAAATATCATTGTTTTCTATTTCATAAACAGAAAAAATATTCTTATCACAAATTACTAGAATATTACTAAAATTCATAAATATGTCATTTTTTAGTTCACAAGAAGGGGAGACATTTTTAATATTCATCTCTAATAACGCAAAACTATAATCATATATAAAATCTTCTAGATTTTTCCTTGAAGGAAATTCTTTATAAATTGTTTTTTTAGCCATGTGCAATTCAATAGAGAGATCATCAATTGTAAATCTCTTCCTTGAATTTACCAATAATTCTATAGACTTTTCATAAATAATTTCTTTTTTTGATTCCATAAAAAATACCCTTATTTACTATATTATGTGGAAACTAAAATTACAATAATTAGTTTCCTTAATACTGTTCAAAATTAGAGCGTTTTTTTTGAAAAAAATAAAATGAATCATTAAGATAACAGTATGAAACAAAAATTTGATATTAAAGGTATGACTTGCACAGCCTGCCAAGCACATGTAAATGATGCTGTAAAAAAAGATAAAGGGGTCACAGAAGTTAATGTATCATTATTAACCAATTCAATGACTGTTGAATATGATTCAAACATTATAAATAGCGATGAAATTATTGATTCAGTTAAAAAAGCTGGATATGATGCAGAATTACACAGCAATTTGGGCATCAAACAACTTCAAGAAAAGAAACAAAAAGAATTGAAAAATAGAAGAAATAAACTAATAGTTTCAATTGTTTTTTTAATTCTCCTTTTAATTTTCTCAATGGGACATATGATTTTAATGAATTTTAATATAACCTTATTAATTCATAATCCAATTATTTTATTCTCTATTCAAATAATTCTTCTCACCCCTATTGTTATTTTGAATTTTGGTTATTTTACTAGAGGATTTAAATCCTTATTTTCATTACATCCAAACATGGATACTTTGATTGCTGTAGGTTCATTATTTTCAATTTTATATGGTTTATATGCCTTTATAATGATGATATATAACAAATCAATTGGTTTAGATTATATGCAATTTGAAAATAAAATTTACTTTGAATCCGCTGGAACTATTTTAACATTAGTTTCTCTTGGTAAATATTTCGAAAACAAAGCAACCGCCAAAACAAGTGAAGTAATATCTAAACTTGTGGCTTTAGCACCTGAATTCACCACAATCTTAAAAGATAAAAAGGAAGTCTCAATTCCTACGGAAGAATTAAAAATAAATGATATTGTTGTTATTAAAGAAGGCACTTCCATTCCAGCTGATGGAATAATAATTGACGGTTATGGGAATATTAACGAATCTTCAATTACTGGAGAAGCCATACCTGTCTATAAAAAGAAAGGTGATGAAGTTATTTCTGGAACAATAAATAAACTCGGAGTTTTCTATTATAAAGTTCAAAAAGTTGGCGAAGATACGACATTAAATAAGATAATTACTCTTGTACAAGAAGCAAGTAATTCTAAGGTTCCTTTAGCAAAACTTGCTGATAAAGTTGCATCAGTTTTCGTTCCTGTTGTAATGGGAATTAGTTTAATAACTTTTATAGTGTGGTTATTTATATCAAATTATAATTTTGAGCAAGCAATCAATTTTGCAATAAGTGTTCTTGTTATTTCTTGCCCATGCGCTTTAGGATTAGCGACTCCGGTTGCTATTATGGTTGGTACTGGAAAAGGAGCAGAAAATGGAATCCTTATTAAATCGGGAGAAGCTTTTGAAAAATTAAACAAAGTTAATACCATAATCATGGATAAAACTGGAACAATAACAACAGGAATCATGTCTGTTTATGATGTATATGGCGATAAAACTATTATTAACGATGTTGCTTCTATCGAAAAAATGAGTATTCATCCACTATCAGAAGCCATCGTAAGATACGCAAACATTAAAGATGAAAACTTCAAAAAAGTAGAAAATTACCGCTATATACCAGGTTTAGGCATGAGTGGGAATATAAATAAAGATTCGTATATCATCGGTAACAAAGAATTAATGACTAAATTTAAAATAGAAATTAATAATGATTTTTTAAATAAATTTAAAAGTTACAATGAAAAAGGGAATACAACAATTTTTGTAGCAAGAAATAATAAAGTTGTCATGCTTATATCTATTGCTGATTCAATTAGAAATGACAGTTTAAGTGCTATCTCTACACTAAAATCATTAGGAAAAGAAGTAATCTTGCTAACTGGCGACAATGAAATAGTTGCGAAATACACCGCTTCTTTATTAGGAATAGATAAATTCTATGCAAATGTAAAACCAGAAAATAAACTCGAAAAAATCGAACAATTACAGAAAAATGGAAAGAAAATCGCAATGATTGGCGATGGAATTAATGATGCTCCAGCCTTAAAACAAGCAGATGTTGGTATTGCAATTGGGGCTGGCACAGATATTGCAATTGAATCTGCTGATATTATTCTTATTAAATCTAGTTTATTAGATGTAGTAAGCGCAATTGAATTATCTAAAAAAGTTGTGCAAAATATTAAGGGCAATCTATTTTGGGCTTTTTTCTACAATGTTATTGGCATTCCTCTTGCTGCAGGAGTTCTATTCTTTAATCCAATATATGTTGAATTAAATCCAATGATTGCAAGTGTTGCGATGAGTTTAAGTAGTATTACTGTTGTATTGAATGCCATGAGGCTTAAATTCTTTAAGCGCAAAGACATTATTAATAAATAAAAGGAGATTAATTTTATGTCACTATTTCAAAAAAATATTCAAACTGTCTATATCGAAGGAATGATGTGCGATCATTGCGCTCATCATGTAGAAACTGAGCTTAGCAAAATTGAAGGAATAAAAAGCGTTTCTGTTTCTTTAAAAAACAAAAACGCTATTATAAAATCTAAAGAACCTATTCCAGAAAATAAGATTAAAGACGCCGTAATATTAGCTGGTTATAAAGTAACCAAGATTGAGTAATCTATACTAAAACTTATTATTTCTTTATAAATAGTATAAAACTAGTATATTTTAATATAGTCTTATATCCATTCCAGTTTCAATAATTGATGAGCGAGCAATATCAAAACCAATATTGATTTCGTTATTTTCTTTATACTTCTTATCCGAATTAACATACAAGTAATGTTTATCTTTTAACACATCAATATATGAACACTTTAATAAGATAAATTTACCATAATCTAAATTCTCTTCTACTTTTACTTTCAAACCTTTTTCACTAATCTTATAAGCATCATGAGGGAACTCAAGTAAGAATTCTTTTGTAAATACTTTTGTTCCTAATCCTTGATTTAATTTTTCGCTTATAATGTCATTAGATTCAATATAAAAACCATTAACATTGAAGAAATATAATAAACCAGCTTTCTTAATTTCTTGCGCTTTTTGAACTTCAAGTTTCTTAAGATTTGCCTTGTGTTCTTTCTTACAAACTTCAACGCAATGTTCCTTAGCATAGCAATTATCTTTAATCTCTTTATAATTTTGTTTAGCAAGATTTTTATTACGTTTATATTGAGCTTTATTTGCCCCTACTAAGGTATCATTTTCAAGATTTACTGAACTAAAGAAAGCTTTAGAAGTTAATTTTTATGATAAAGCAGAAGAGATGGTTGGTAAAATCTATAAAGTATTAGTTGATAGTATTTCAAAAAAGAACGATGAAAATTTATCTGGTT
>JBAYXD010000012.1:0-26701 GCA_041673725.1 Bacilli bacterium
CCAAAAATTTACTTTTTTAAGGGGGGCTTAAAATGGCCGGTAATGATTACATTATTGATCTTAGACATGTTTCTAAGGTATTTGACGGTGTAACTGTTGTTGATGATTTTAATTTTTACGTTAATAAGGGTGAATTTGTAACAATTCTTGGACCAAGTGGTTGTGGTAAATCCACAACTCTTCGAATGATTGCTGGTTTTGAATTTCCAACTTCTGGAGAAGTATTTCTTAAGGGTCGAGAAATTACTCGTATGCCACCAAATAAGAGACCTATTAATATGGTTTTCCAAAGATACGCATTATTCCCGCATCTTGATGTCTATGATAATGTTGCTTTTGGATTGCGTCTTAAGAAGATTCCTATTGAAGTTAAAGATGATAAAGGAAAACCAGTTTTAAAAATAAACCATTTAAAAATTAGTAATTTGAAAGCTGATTATCGTAATGTTAAACATGAAAAGGATATGCCTGAAGATGAGAAAAAGGCAAAATTAGTTGAAATAGAACAAAATATTCAGATTGCTAAGTCTACTCCTGAACAAGAATATAAATACAAGAAGTTAACTGATAAAGAAATTGATGCTAAAGTTGCTAAGGCTTTAAAGATTGTTGATCTTGATTCTTTGGAAGATCGAGATATATCTACTTTAAGTGGCGGACAACAACAACGTGTTGCTATTGCTCGTGCTATCGTTATGGAACCAGAGATTCTTCTTTTAGATGAACCTTTAGGAGCTCTTGATTTAAAGATGAGAAAAGATATGCAACTTGAATTAAAAGAAATGCATAAAAAACTTGGTATTACCTTTATTTATGTTACTCATGATCAAGAGGAAGCTTTGACGATGTCAGATACAATTGTTGTTATGAAAGATGGTCAAATTCAACAAATTGGTACTCCAATAAAGATTTATAACGAACCAAAAAACGCCTTTGTTGCTGATTTTATTGGTGAATCAAATATTTATAATGGCACAATGATTGGCAAGAAGACTGTGCGATTCCTTAACCATGATTTTAAGTGTTTAGATGATTATCAAATGAATGAAAAGGTTGATGTTGTTGTTCGACCTGAAGATGTTTCAGTAACTAAACCTACTAAAGGCCAACTTAGTGGTGTAATTACAACTAAAGTCTTTAAAGGTGTTAATTATCAATACACTATGATGATTGGTAAAAATGAATTACTTGTTAAGTCAACGATTGATTATCCTTTAAATGATGAAGTTGGTTTAAAAATCATGCCTGATGGAATCCATATTATGAAGAAGGATTTCCAAACCAATATTTATACCGATGCCTATATTAATAATCAAAATCAAGTTATGATTGATGAACAACCATTTGAATGCGATGTTACTCAATTAATTTCTGGAAGCAAACTTGATGATGAAGGATATCTAGTTGTTAGTAAATCTAAAAAGAAATACGATCTTAAAAATGCTGATGTAGTCGCTGAAGTTGATATTGATAAGATTAATATTGTTGATGATATTGCGAGTGATGAATGTCAATGTGTTGGTCAAATTGTTGACCTTGTTTATATTGGTGATCATTATCGTGCAATTATTCGAACTGAAGATGAAGAAGATTTTGTTTTAAATACTCCATATTCATATAACTTACATGATAGAGTAGGTATTCATATTAAATCAGAAGATATTCGTTTACGTCTTAAAAAAGAGGTAAGTGAGTATGAGATTTAGATTTCAAAGAAAATATCTTTGCATTCCTTATGCTCTCTTCTTAATTTTATTTGTTATTTTACCTATTTTAATGATTGTCTATTATGCCTTTACTGATACTTCTGGTAATTTTACTTTTGAAGCATTCATTTCATTTTTTTCATCTACAAGCAAACTTAATGTTTTAGTAAATTCATTAATGTTTTCAATTCTTAATACTTTAATTTGTCTTGCTATTGGTTATCCATTAGCTTATTTATTAGCAAACAAAAAATATAATAGAAATGCCGTTTTAGTCATGCTTTTTGTTACCCCTATGTGGATTAACTTTGTTTTAAGAACATGGGCGACGCGCGATGTTTTGACTTGGATTGGAATTAGTGGTGGAACTCATCCATATTTAGCAACAATGATTGGTCTTGTTTATAATTATTTACCATTCGTTGTTTTGCCTTTGTATACTACGATGCTTAAACTTGATCAATCACAAATTGAAGCCGCCATTAATCTTGGATGCAATCGAGTTCAAGTTTTTACAAAATCAATTATTCCTCAATCTATTCCTGGTATAGTAAGTGCCTCAATGATGGTTTTTATGCCTACTATGTCAAGTTATGTTATTAGCGATGTTTTAAGTGAAGGAAAAGTTACTTTATTTGGTAACTCAATTTATCTTTCGTTTTCTAACTCACAATGGGGTCAAGGAAGTTTTATGGCAATGTTGATGCTTGTAATAATTGGGATTTCAATGTTATTAACGCGTAATTTTACTGAAAAAGAAGATAATGGGAGGGTTTCAAAATGGTAAAGAAAGTTTTAGCTAAAACATACATTTATCTTGTTCTCCTATTAATGTATGTACCTATTCTTGTTTTGATTGCTTATAGCTTTACAACTACAAGTCAAATTGGTCAATGGAATGGGATTTTCACAATGAAGCTTTATGCGGATCTCTTCAAAAATAACGATATAATGGTTGCTTTAGGCAATACGATTATATTAGCTGTAATAAGTGCTGCGGTCTCTACTTTACTTGGTACAATCGGCGCAATCGGGACTTATTATGCAAACAAAAAGACTCGTGCAGTAATTGAAAATATTAACCAAATTCCAGTAGTTAATGCCGAAATTGTTATCGCCTTATCGTTAACATTTGTCTTTGTTGTGATGGGTCAATATTTATTTAGAGCGCAAATATTTAGCTTTTGGACTTTACTAATTGGTCATGTTGTTTTAAGCGCACCATTTGTTTATCTAAATGTTAAACCTAAACTACAACAACTTGATCCATCTTTATATGAAGCCGCTCTTGATTTAGGAGCTTCTCCTCGTAGAGCCTTAAGAAAAGTTATGGTTCCTCAACTCATGCCAGGAATTATTAGCGGATTTATGCTTTCGATTAGCTTATCGCTTGATGATTTTATTGTTACTGCCTTTACTCGTGGACCTGGTCTTCTTAGTGGTAACGAATCAATTCAAACCTTATCAACATATATTCAAAGTGTTATTAAAAAGAAGTCTATTCCAATTGAGCTAAGAGCTTTGACTACTCTTATATTTATCAGTGTTATTATTGTTGCGGTCTTAGTTACTTTTTATAACAATAAGCAACTTCATCGTATTAAAAGAAGAAAGGGAAGAGAGTATTAACTATGAAAAAACGAAATATATTTTCTACGATTGTTACTTTTTTACTTATAGCTTTTAATTGTGCAGGTTGTTCTAGTAGTGGCGATACCGAAGATGTAGTCTATCTTCATGTCTATAATTGGGCCGATTATATTTATCAAAATGATCCTGAAAACGATTATACTGAACCAGATATGGTCGAACAATTTGAGACTTATGTAAATACTCCAGAGATGAAAAAGAATTATGGATTAACTAAAGATGTTAAGGTAATCTATGATACTTTCGATACTCCTGAAACTATGTATAATGAGCTTAAACTTAATAAGACAAGTTATGATATTATGTGTCCAAGTGATTACATGATTCAAAAACTTGCATTAAATTTGGATGGTTTAGAAAGTACAAGAATTCAAAAAATTGATTTTGACCGCGTTCCAAATTATAAAAAGTATGCCTCGAATTTTTTAATCGATAATCTTAAAAACATTAATATTGACGATAATGATGTTTCAAAAGGAACTCTAAATGATTACGCTGTTGGTTATATGTGGGGAACCTTAGGATTACTCTATAATCCTGGTGCTGTTTCTTTGCCAGAAGAATATACAACCGAGAGAGTGATTGAAGATTTTAGCGCTCCTGATGCGTGGAATGTTTTATGGAACGATGAAAATTATTCTCGTATGGCTTCTATAAAAGATAGTATTCGTGATACTTATTCAATGGGTATTATGCATGTTTATAATGATGAATTCAAAGCTTTGCAAGAAGAATATGAAAGTGGCGCTTTAGATAAAGCAACTTATAAAAAAGACATTAATAAAATTTTCAATCGTAGCGATAGCGAAACTATTAAGAAGGTTCAAGAAGCTTTAATTGAATTAAAAGGGAAGATTTATGGTTTTGAAGTCGATACCGGTAAGACTGATATTGTTACTGGAAAAGTTGGTGTAAATCTTGCTTGGAGTGGTGATGCTGTTTATTCGATGGATCAGGCGGAAGAATATGAACAATATTTTTATTATTCTTTACCTTCTTATGGAGCTAATATTTGGTTTGATGGTTGGCTAATCCCAGAAAGTTGTAAGGGTGACCATTTAAGTGCCGCGTATGCTTTTTTGGATTTTTTATCTATGCCAAAGCATGCTGCAGCAAATATGGATTATATTGGTTATACTCCATTTATTGCTGGTGATGATGTTTTGAGTCAAGTTCATGATTGGTATGATAGTGAAGAGGGTGAGACTGTTGATTATGATTTATCTTATTTCTTTGATGGGACACTCGAAAATCTTGAAAGCGACCCTATCATTCATTGTGATCCTGAGCAAACTCAACGACAATTGCATGCACAATATCCAGAGGCTAGCGAGATTGATCATTTATGTGTCATGAAAGACTTTGGGACAGCGAATGATTCAATAGTTACAATGTGGGAAAATGTTAAGGTTAATCCATTGCCAATTTGGGTAACAATCATTGTTATTGCCTCTCTTGTGCTATTTGTTGCTTACCTAGCTTCATATAAATTAATTAAAAAAGCTAGAATTAAGCATAGAAAGAATTTAAGAACTAAATTATAGATTTCAAATTAATGGATTGAGAACATTTAGTTTTCAATCCATTATTTGCTTTATTACTAACAAACTATTTTAAATTATTAGAAGTTTATGATATATTAATAAAGCAACTTGCTTCCATAGCCAAGCTGGTAAGGCAGTTGACTGCAACTCAACGATCGGCGGTTCAAATCCGTCTGGAAGCTCCAGCAAAAATTAACCCTTTCTTAATTGAAAGGGTTTTAATTTGCTTGATATATAGGTATAATTGTTATAATTAATACAGTTAATACAGTTTATGAATGAATCAAGTATGCATTACATTGAACTTTCTTCGAAAAGTCCTATCTATGAGCAATTAAGTGAAGAATATAAAAAGCTTATTCTTTTAGGTGTTTTTAAGGAAGGCGAAAAATTGCCTAGCGTTAGGGAGTTAGGTTTAGAACTTGGCATAAATCCAAATACAGTTGCAAGAGCTTACGAAATTTTAATTTCAGAAGGTCTTGTTGAAAGTTACGAAAAGAAAGGGATTTATGTTATCTATAAAAAGGATAAACAAGTTTTAAAAGATAATGTTAAAAAGAAAATTGAAGAAATGAAGACTGCTGGCATTAAAAAAGACGAATTAATTCAAATCGTTAATAACGTTTATGGAGGAAAAAACAAATGATTGAAGTAGAGCATTTATATAAAACTCTTGGCAATAATCATGTTTTAGAAGATGTAAATTTTAAGGTTGAAGATGGAAAAATTTTTGGACTTGTTGGCATTAATGGTGCTGGAAAATCAACATTGCTAAGACTTATGTCCGGAGTATATAAAGAAGATGCAGGGAAGATTCTTTATGATGGCAAAGAAGTTTATGAAAATGTTGAGGTGAAAAAAGATATTTTCTTTTTGAGTGATTATCCTTATTATCCAAAAAATTCGACAGTAGCTACTTTTTTAGATTTTTACTCTACGTTTTATGATGTAGATATTAATTTGTTTAATAAACTATTAAAAGAGTTTAAATTACCTTTACAAAAATCAATAAATAATTATTCAAAAGGGATGAAAAGACAACTTTTTATTGCTTTAGCAATTGCTATTTCTCCAAAATACTTACTTCTTGATGAAGCTTTTGATGGACTTGATCCATTAGCAAGATTAATTTTTAAAAGAAATTTAATTAAGAGATTGGAAGCAAAGAATATGACAGTTGTGATTTCGTCTCATTCATTAAGAGAACTTGAAGATATTTGTGATTCTTATGGTTTATTAGATAATCACAAAATTATGCATAGTGGAGATTTGCTTGAAGATAAAGAAAATATACACACTTATCAAGTTGCTTTTGAAAAAGATTTAGTGAAAGAAGATTTTAAAGATTTTAATGTTTGTTATTTTTCTAAACTTGGCAAGGTTATAAAGATTGTTATTAAAGGAAATAAAGATGAAGTAGTGTCAAAATTAAATAAGATGCACCCAATTCTTCTTGATGTAATTCCTTTGAATTTTGAAGAAATGTTTGTTTATGAAGTTGAAGAAAAGGGGTACATTGATCATGAAAATAAATAGTACACGATATTTCATTAAAAAAGCTACACCTTATGTTGTAATCATCTCGATTATTCTAATTTTATGTTATTGTTTGACTTTGCTTACGATGAATATTACTGTCATAAAATACGATAATGGAATGGGCGTGTTTTATTATATCTATCCTAGTTCAAATATTGCTGTAATAATTGTACTTTTAGCAATTTTATGTTTTGTAACCCCTTTAATGAATTGTTATTATTCCAAAGACAAAAATGCGATTGATGTTTATTCTGCTTTACCTATAAAAAAAGAGAAATTAGTTAATATACATTTATTGGTTGGTTATTACGAGATTTTTGTCCCATTTACCTTGGCGTACTTTATTGGATTATTCATTTTATTATTCCGTGGTGCACCATTTGATATGCTTTCTTATATTCCGTTTTATTTTATTATGATTGGTGCCTCTATTATGTTTTATATTACTAATTGTTTCTTTGTGTCACGTGCAAATACAATGCTTGATGCAGTTATGTTTGAATTACTTTATTTAATTATTGGTTCAATTATATATCTATCTTTTTCAAATTTCCTTAATGGATTTGGTATTGATATTACTATAACTTCAACTTTCCCTTTATTTTTATCTCCAATCGATACTTTTATTGTTTCTGGCAATTATTTCAATTCAAGTTTGTTAGGGAAACTTGGCGAAGCTGGAGCTGGAGTATTTGAAAATTATAAAGTGGAATACATTCTTACCTATGTTGTAAATTTCATTTATGCAGGATTAAGTTATTTTGGAATTATGTATGGTTGTAAACACGATAAAAATGAAAATGCCGAACAAAGGAGCAATTCTTGGTTTGGATATAAAACAATGTTGCCAATTTTATTAGCATTATCATTAATGCTTATTAGTGTTGTTTATTCAACTGGAAATATAATGTCTACTTTACTCGAATATGTTTTGATTTTATCGGCTTATGTAATTGCAAATATGGCTCTTGAATATCGAAGCATAAGAATACCAAAGAGTAGGTATATTGTGATGGTGTGCATTCTTGCGACTTTTATTATTTTGAATTCGGTTGCTAATTTTGTTAATTAATCCTTATATTATTAAATAACGTCAATTTTACCAAATATTTTTGCAAAAATGCATATATGCAAAACTATAGATTTAAATTAAATAATGATAGAATGCTTACTTAAAGCATTTAGTTTGACAACTGGAAAAAATCTTTGGCATAATAGAAATAGAAAGAGGATTAGATAATGAATAGAAAAATAAAAGTCGTTCAATATGGTTGTGGAAAGATGAGTAAGTATATATTGCGTTATTTGCACGAATGCGGAGCTTTGATTGTTGGGGCGATTGATGTTAACCCTAAGGTTGTTGGCCAAGATGTAGGTGAGTTTGCTGGTCTTGGGATGAAACTTGGAGTTAAGATTTCAGACAATGCTGAAGAAGTTTTAGATAATACGGCTCCAGATGTTGCAATTATTACATTATTCTCGTTTATGGAAGATATTTATCCTATGGCTAAGCAGTGTTTAGAAAGAGGAATTAATGTAATAACTACTTGTGAAGAAGCGATTTATCCTTGGACTACTGCGAGCAAGATTACGAATGAATTAGATGCAATTGCTCAAGAGAATGGATGTACGATGACTGGCTCAGGTATGCAAGATATTTATTGGATTAATATGCTTTCAAGTGTTCTTGGTGGCGTGCATACGATTAAGAAGATTAAAGGTGCTTATTCTTATAACGTTGAAGATTATGGTCTAGCTTTAGCCAAGGCACATGGTTGTGATCTTAGTGTGGAAGAGTTTAATAAGACTTTGGCTCATCCAAAAGAAGTTGTCCCATCTTATGCTTGGAATGCTAGCGAAGCCATTTGTGCAAAACTTGGTTTGACTATTAAATCGATTAAACAAGAGAATGTGCCTTATGTGATTAAGGAAGATTTATATAGTGAAACCTTAGGGAAGACTATTAAAGCAGGTAGATGTATTGGCATGAGCGCTGTAGTAACTGTAGAGACTATGCAAGGAATCGAGATCGTTGAAGAGACAATTGGTAAAGTCTATAAAAAAGGCGATGGCGATATGTGTGATTGGGAGATTGAAGGCGAGCCTAATACTTCGTTTAAAGTATTTAATCCTGCAACTGTCGAACATACCTGTGCCACAATTGTTAATCGTATCCCAAGTTTACTCGTTGCTCGACCAGGTTATGTGACCGCTGATGAATTAGGTGAAATTAGACATCCAATCTATCCACTTAATATGTATCTTGAAGATGGTAATGGTTGTAATTGTGGGGGAGATTGCAATTGCGGATGTGGGCATGATGAATGTGATTGTGAAAATGAATGTTGTGAAGGCGAAGACTGCGATTGCGAAGAAGAAGATGATGATTGTGGATGTTGTTGTAGTAGATAATTATTCTAGATAAAAAAACTAGGTTTCGTAATTTAAGAAACCTAGTTTTTTATTGTTTAATTTATTGTTTAATATAGAATTTTTTCAATTAAAACAATTGATTCGTTATTTAGCTCATCAAGGGTGATATTCAGTTTCTTCTGGAAATAATCGATATAACTTCCTGCAATTCCGTTTGCTAAAATATAAAGCGTAATTCTTTTATCGTTAGTAATTTCATTAGATTTTAAATAATTGTTTCCAATTTCTTTTAAAATCTTATCTTTTATTTCTATAAAAATATAACGAGGAATGTAATTTATAATGGCTTTATAATCTGCTTCGCTTTCTTTAAGGTGGTAAGTTATACTATTCATAAAATTGGCAACCGAATCATTTTCATTGCTTGATTTTTCCCAGGATTGGGTAAATTTTTGCATTAAAATGTCTTCTGTTTCTTCGATAACATCACCAATATTATTGTAATGATTATAAAAAGTGCCTCGATTAATATTTGCCTCTTTAACAATGTCAGAAACTGTAATTTTATTTAAATCTTTCTTTTTGATTAGCAATGTTTTTACTGCTTCTCGAATTAATTTTTTTGATCTAATTGAATTTTTATATTCTGCTCTCATATTTTATCCCTCACTAATTAATTTAAAATTAAACACCTATCTAATTTTATATAATCAATTATTTTTAAGTTTATATATTTTTAAATAAATGTGCAATATTAAACATATAAAAAATAAGCACATATGTTTAATTTATACAATTTTGATTATTAAACATAAACAATAATATGAATATATGTTCAAAATTGAATACAAATGCAATATTTATTCATTGAGTTTGTTTTTTCTTATGACAATAATAAGGCGCATATAGATTAAAGGGAGGAAATTATGAGCGTAATTGAAGTAAGTCATTTGACTAAAGATTATGGTTCAAAACGTGGAGTTTTTGATATTTCCTTCGAAGTAAATAAAGGCGAATGTTTTGGCTTTTTAGGACCAAATGGTGCTGGAAAATCTACAACAATTCGTCATATACTTGGTTTTTCTAAGCCACAAAAAGGATCTATTAAAGTTTTAGGCTATCCATCATTCAAAAAATATTACAAATTCTTAAATAAAGTCGGCTATATTCCTGGCGAAATTGCAATGCCAGCTGGTTTAACAGGTTATGCATTTATTAAAATGATGCAAGATTTACAAGGTGTTCACAATAAAAAGAAACTTGATTATCTTTTAGATTTATTCGATTTAAAACCTAATGTTTTATCCAGCGATACAAAAAGAATGAGTTTAGGTGTAAAAAGAAAATTAGCGATTGTTGTCGCATTTATGTCAGACCCAAAGGTTCTAATTCTTGATGAACCAACTAGTGGTCTTGATCCAATAATGCAAAATAACTTTATTAACTTAATAAAAGAAGAAAAGAAGGAAGGTAAAACAATTTTACTTTCCAGCCATATTTTTAGTGAAGTTGATGCAACCTGTGACAGAATTGCAATTATTAAAGATGGTAAAATTGTTTCCCAATTTGTTGCTAACGATTTAAAGCATGCGACAAAGAAGTTTTATGAAATTTACTTTAAAACAAAAGTTGGTTATGGAAAATTTTATGATAAATATAAGAAAACTCCTTTTTTAAAAATACTTCGTAATGACGAGAATAAAAAGATGGTCTTTGTTGAAATTGATGATAAGAATATTAACACTTTGATTAATATTTTGAACCAATATGATTTAGATTATTTTACAAATATTAAAGAAACTCTCGAAGACTATTTCATGAAATTTTATAAAGAAGATGTTTCATATAAAGGAGCATTTTAATTATGGATACAATTGAGATAAAGAATTTAACCAAAGATTATGGTAACAAACGGGGAATTTTTGATATTAATCTAACCATTAAAAAAGGTGAAATGTTAGGCTTTGTAGGCACAAATGGTAGTGGGAAAACAACCACAATTAGAAGTTTAATGGGTTTCATTAAACCAACAAGCGGTCATTGTTTTATTAATGGAAAAGAATGTTGGAAAAATGCGAGTGAAAACGCTAAAAATATAGGCTATGTTCCTGGCGAAATAGCTTTTCCAGATTTAAAAACTGGGAACGAATTTTTAAAGAATCAAGCCGAGTTTTTGCATTTAAAAAGTGGTGATTATGCAAATGAAATGACAAAAAAATTACAACTTGATACAAGTGCTAATTTAAAAAGAATGAGCAAAGGTATGAAACAAAAAACCGCGCTTGTTGCGGCTTTAATGGGAAATCCTGACATTATCTTACTTGATGAACCTACTACTGGACTTGATCCATTAATGAGAGTGGCTTTTATGAATTTGATTGAGGAAGAACATCATAAAGGCAAAACAATTCTTATGAGTTCTCATATGTTTGAAGAAGTTCAAGAAAGTTGCGATAGAGTTGCATTAATAAGTGATGGTCACATAATCGATATTGTTTCCATGAACGATATAAAAAATCGTCCATGTAAAGATTATAAAATCGAGTTTTTAAATAAAGAGGATTTTAAGAAGTTTATGGAACTTGGATTTAATGCAGCAAGAGTGCAAAAAAAATATAACCAAGTTACAGTAAATATTAAAAATGATGAAATAAATGTTTTGTTTAAAGAATTGAAGGGACTCAAAGTCAAGTTTATAAGTGAGATTCCTTATACTTTGAAGAGACATTTTGATGAAGTTTTAAAAGTAGAGAATAACTAGGAGGGTGGAATTATGTTTAGTAAAGCGTTATTCAAACAATCATGTAAAGCAAACGGATTAATGTGGTTAATTATTACCATAATGGAATGTTTTATGCTCGCTTGTGTTATGTGCATAAGTGGTTCTGGCAATATCGGGAGTACCAAAAATACCTTTGAAAACACGATTATTACCGGAGAAATCGATAGTGCAATAGAAAAAAGAAGTATTACATATTATGCATATGCGACAGATGGATTAAAAACTTTTGATGAAGATTTTAAAAATTATTATATTCAGGATGTCACTGATTCAACTATATATAGTGCAAAAGTTGATGCTTGGTTAGGTGCAAAACCTGTCTTGACAGATTATTCTGATCAAGAAACTTATTTAGCTGCAATTAGTACTTGGCAGAATTCATTTCCTACGTACGAAAAAGAAAGCGAGAAGATTTATGCCTATTATTATAATGAATGGTTGAAAGCCGCCCCTGATTCAACTAAATTTACTGATCAACAAACCTATTTAGCTGCTGTAAATGCATGGATGGCACAAAAGCCACAACCAAGTAGCACGAGTGCAACTAGTGCTTATTCAAGTGCTGTAACTTCTCTTGAAACTCATATTGAAGAAGAAATGCTAAAAGTTGATTCGACATATACAAAAGATTCTGACGAAGTAAAAGAAGTAAAAGGTGATGTTTTTTATGCCTTAAATCCAATGCATAATTTTGATAGTTTCTTTACTGATAATAATGAAGAAATTCCAGCAGATTATGATGTTACAAACATTGTGTTGCATATAAGCAGCAACGATGTTGATACATATTTAAGTAGCGACGAAAGATATAATTACATATCAGATAGATGTTCGAATAGTAGTTCAATTTTTATTGCTCAAAATTTGACAACCGAATCAAGTATTAATGCAATTATGGATTCTTTATCAGAATATGGTATTACTCGTGATTTGTATGATTCTTTTGGATATACCTATTCAAATTTGAAACATACTGCTAATTTAACGATTGCCTCTTATCAAGCTCAATATGATTATGAATTGACTAATATCAATAAAAATTATGCTGATGGCAAGTATGCAACTGTTGATGAATATAAAGAAGCAATTAGCAAAGCAAACGACGAGATTATAACAAACCTTTCTTCTAGTTTAATTGCAAGCCTTCCAGAAGAAATAAGTAATGCACTTGAGGAAGTAGGTAAACTTGATTTATATTCACTTGTTGTTGGCACGATTTTCTATAAGATGGCTGGTTTATTGCTTCCTATTATATATATGATTATGGTTAGTAATAACTTAATTGCGGGTCAAGTTGATAGTGGAAGTATGGCATATGTGCTTTCGACTTCTACAAAACGAAAGACAGTCACTTTTACGCAAGCATCATATTCAATCTTAAGTTTACTTGGAATGTTTATTTGCACAACAATTACAAGTTGTATATGTTTAGCTAATGTTCATTTAACTTCTAGTTCTTTAGATTATCCAAGATTACTTTTAATGAATTTAGGTGCTTTCCTTGTATTATTTGCTTTATCTGGATTAAATTTCTTAACTTCATGTACTTTTGATCGTAGTAAACGAAGTATGTCAATTGGCGGTGGACTTTCAATGTTTGCTCTTGTTGCAACAATGCTTGGATTATTTGGAACAGATGTAATTCCTCAAGTAATTCGTTTAACTGCTCTTGATTATTTTAACTACGCTTCAATCATTACATTATTTGATGTATCCTCGATTGTTGATATGAGTACAACGTTTATTTGGAAATTTGCAATATTATTTGCCTTTGGTTTAGTTTGCTATATAGCAGGTTCTATTATATTTAAGAAGAAAGATTTACCATTATAATAAGTTTTATTATAGCTCGGCACCACAAAAAGCATAGATGGTGCCGAGCTTTTTTCTTTCTAAAAAAATTTTGAATAGATTTAGAAAAACTATTTAAACTTTCTCTATACATTTGAATAAATAGTTATATAATAAAGCAAGTATTTTAGAGATAAAACGCGCGTATTAATTAGGAAGAAAAAATGAAAACAATTGATAGAAAAGGTCAAGAAAAAACTCCTTATATAGAAGCTTATAAGAAGTATTTAGCTGAAAAGAATACCCCTTTTGATTTACCAGGGCATGAAGGTAATATTCGTACAGAATTAGATGACATAATCGGTCACAAAGTATATGAAGCCGATTTAAACAGTCCACGTGGAATGGATAATATATTGCAACCAAGCGGTCCAATTAAAGAGGCCGAGGAATTATATGCAAAAGCATGTAATGCTGATGATTGCAAATTTTTAATTAATGGTAGTACTAGTGGTAATTTAATTATGCTTATGAGTGCTTTACAAGCTAACGATAAGATAATTTTACCTCGTAATGTTCATAAGTCAGTTATTAATGGTTTAATTTTAAGCGGAGCAGTTCCGGTATTTATTATGCCTGAAATTGATCCAAGCACTGAAATTGCCATGCAACCAACTCTTGAAAATTGGAAGAAAGTTATTGATGATAATCCTGATGCTAAGGCAGTTTTTATTATTAATCCAACTTATTTCGGATCTTGCTGTGATATTAAAAAGGTGACTAGTTATGCACATAAACATGGAATGTTAGTTCTAGTTGATGAGGCGCATGGTAGTCATTTTTATTTCTCTAAAAAAATGCCATGTAGTGCGATGGATGCCAATGCTGATATGGCAACTCTTTCCATCCATAAAGGTGGTGGAAGTTTAACTCAAACTTCAGTTATTTTAACTAAGGGTAAGAGAATTAGTGATTATAACGTTACTAAATCATATAACATGATTACAACAACGTCTCCATCATCAATTTTAATTGCATCACTTGATGCCGCTCGTAAATGGTTAGTATTTAAGGGCAGTGAGCATTTATGCAAAGCTAAAATGTATGCTCGTAGATGTGTTGAAGAAATTAATAAAATACCTGGATTTATGGCTCACGATAAAGCTTATTTCCTTAAAAAAGGTGTTTATGATTTTGATGAAACTAAATTAATTGTCGAAGTTGATAAATTAACTATAAATGGTTTTGAAGTCTTTAGATTATTAAAAGATAAATACCATGTTCAACCAGAATTAAGCGAAACTTATGCTTTATTATTCTTATTTGCTGTTGGAACTAAACCTCAAAATGTTGATATTTTAGTTAATGCACTCAAAGCGATTAGTCATGATTATTATGATCCAAATGTTACTTATGCGGATCATCATTATAATAAATCATTCCCAAAACTTGTTATGCGTCCACGAAGTGCCTTCCATGCTCCACTTAAAAAAGTGAGCTTAGAAGATTGCGAAGGTCAAATTAGCAAGGAAGCAATTATGATTTACCCACCAGGAATTCCAATTATTGTTCCTGGAGAAGCTTTTGATAAACAAGTTATTGATACGATTAAATACTATAAATCTACTGGTGCTGGCGTAATTAGTGAGAACCAAGGGTGCGATGAAGTTAATGTTGTAGATATGGATAATCGTGAAATAAAAGAGTTTGAAAAAACGATAGAATAACAATTAAAAGTCTTTGGTTTTATGGCCAAAGACTTTTTAAGTTTATAGTTTTTTACAACTTTATATCTCGAAAATGTTAAGTTATAAGTTTTTAAAAAGAGTAACTTAATGCTAGAGGTAGATAGATATGAGAGACGATGAGCTTTTGTCGTTAGTCAAAAAACTTATTAGCATACCTAGTTCTTATTATCATGAAAGCGAGATTGTTAATTTTTGTGCGCTCTATTTAGATAATAAAAACTTAAACCCACAAGTTATTGGGTATAGTGAAACTAAAGTTATTGGTTATTCAGGTCAAAATATTGTATCAGTTATTGATAGTGGTAAACCTGGAATTACTGTTTTACTTAATGGTCACTTAGATACTGTGCCTGTTTGTAGTGGCTGGGAAACTAATCCTTTTATACCAACGGAAAAAGATGATAGTATCTATGGCCTTGGTGCTGTTGATATGAAGAGTGGTAGCGCAATTTTAATGCAAATTGCTGACTACCTAAATACTCATAAAGATCTATGGTGTGGTCGAGTAATCCTTACCCTTGTAACGGATGAAGAAGGCCCATATGGTTTAGGGGCAGATGCTTTAATTAATAAACATATTTTGCCTCCAATTGACCTAGTAATCTCTTGCGAACCTAGCGCTGCTTTTAGCAATTTAAATTTCCCTGTCCTTTGCCTAGGCGCAAGAGGTTGCTTCGTTTATAACATTGATTTTCATGGAAAATCTGCTCATGCTTCAACGCCTGAACTTGGAATAAATGCAGCAATCGAAGCTAGTAAATTTGTTCTGGAATCGAGTAAAGTCGTTTTAAAAGAAGATAAAGTTTTAGGAAAAGGATCATTTTGTATTCTAAAATTTAATAGTGATGGTGGAGCATGTAGCGTTCCTGATGAAGCACGTGTTACAGTTCATCGTCACATTGTTAGTTTTGAAGATGAAGACTATGTTATTAATGAAGCAAAAGAACTAATTAAAAATGCTGGAGTAAAAATCCCTTATACAATAGCGGTTCGCCCAGAACCATCAAGGGGAGCGAGATACTATAAACCTTATTATGTAGATAAGAAAAATAAGTATGTTGAGCCATTTATTAAAGCTGTTAAGGATGTAAATGATGGTAAAATAAATATAGATTATTTTAAGAGTATTGGTGATTTTAATTATTTTGGAACAAGATTATATGATAAAGATGGAAACAATCCAGCGACATTTATTCTTGGACCAGAAGGTGGAAATTTCCATGCTCCTAATGAATATGTTGTTATTGATTCGATTTATAAAACGCGAGATGCAATTATTAAATATTTAACTAATATTTTGAAAGGAAATTAATTATGAATGTTTGGAAAGATGTTGAACCTAGTCGAATTACGCCTAGTAAATTCTTAGCTTGTGTTGAGATTCCTAAAGGAAGCAAAATGAAGTATGAACTTGATAAAAAAACTGGGATGTTAATCCTTGATAGAGTTTTGTATACTTCTACTCACTATCCACATAATTATGGGTTTATACCTTTAACTTATGCAGAGGATGATGATCCATTAGATGTTTTAGTTATGTGCCAAGAACCAATTGTTCCATTAACTTTGGTTCGTTGCTTTCCAATTGGTGTTGTTCAAATGATTGATCAAGGTAAACCAGATGAAAAGATTATTTCGGTTTGCTACGATGATCCTGATTTAAATAGTTATACTGATATTACTGATTTACCAGTTCATATGATGAATGAAATTTGTCACTTCTTCAAAGTTTATAAACAACTTGAAGGAAAAACTACTACTATTACAAACATTTTAGGCAGAAAAGATGCTGAGCGTATTATTCAAGAATGCAAAGATCGATTTACTGCCAAATTTGGTGAAAAGAAAGATTAAAAGATCTAAAGTATAAGCATGGGTGCACTTGTAAATTTTGGAACCATCATAGTCGGTGGACTTCTTGGCGTTTTATTAAAGAAAAAAATTAAACAAGAATTAACGGATTCGTTAATAACCGTAATGGGTATTTGTTTAATTTTTGTTGCTATCATCGGGATTATTCCACGCATGATAACTATTACTGATGGAGAAATGTCTTCTCATGGGACATTATGTTTGATTATTTCAATGTTTTTAGGAACGCTAATTGGTCATTTTTTAAAGATTAATGATAACCTTGATAAATTTGGTAGCTGGATTCAAAGAAAGTTTAAATTATCTAATTTCTCCCAAGGATTTGTGTCAGCAACGCTATTTTTTTGCATTGGTGCTATGGCCATTCTTGGTTCAATCCAAGAAGGCGTCTATCATAAATATGACATTCTTATTTGCAAGTCAATTATAGATTTTATTACTGCTTTAGCTTTAGGTGCAAGTTTGGGATATGGCGTAATTTTTGCTAGCATTCCAATTTTAGTGTATGAAGGCGCTTTGACTTTATGTGCTTCGGCATTAGAAGGTGTTTTGAGTTCAACATTAGGGACTAATATTATTAATGGTATTTGTATGGTTGGTTATGCAATCATATTAGCGATTGCATTTAATATGATGGGTATTAAAAAAATTAAAGCAGGGGATCTTGTTCCATCTATGCTTATTCCAATTTTATATTATTGGATACTCTCATTTACAACTTTAAGTGATTTTTAATTTACTTTGCTAGCACCCAATAGTAGAGTAATTAAACTATTAAAAATGTAGGCTTTTTAGCCTACATTTTTCTATAAATGCATACATGCGAAACTTATTTTATTGCTTCTTTTACTAATGAAAAAACAATGTTATCGATGTCGTCAAATATTTTGCCACCACCTTGCGCTATGACATCGCTTCCGCCACCTCGATATTCATATTTAGTTGTTAGAATTTTAAAAATTTCGCGTGCACTAAATAAAGGAATATCCTTATTTTTTGCAATCATTAAATTACATGTATTATCAGGTTTTTTAAGAATACCTATAACAATAACGTTTGGAATTTTAGAAAATTTACTAACTAAAAATTGAAGATCTTTCATTTCTAAATCATCATGTGATTCAAGGATGATGTTAATCTTTGAGTTATCCAATTCTTTAATTTTATTGTCTGAATATAAATCTAGGTATTTGGTTTTATAGTTATAAAGTCTATTATTGGTTGTTTTGAAAGTGTTCATCAAATTAACAACGCTTTCACTGACTGTTTCTCTTTTAGCGGCTAATAAGTTGCAAATATTACTAATTTCATCGTAATATTCATGTGACTTTTCGATTAGTAAATCTCCACAAATTATATCAATTCGTAGTAAGTCCTTTACTTTATGTGCCCCAGTAATGATTACGCCTTTAATAAATTTGCTGCTTGGAACATGTGGGCAGCCGCAAAGATCTTTATCTATGCCAGGGATTTCAACTAATCTCCATTTATCTAAATTTTCATAATCATCGAAGTTTTTAGTCACTTTTCTAGCTTCTTCTTTTGATAAATAACTTATTTTGAAAGGAAGATCTTGCGTGATAATGTCGTTTGCCATTTTTTCGATATGATCTAATTGTTCTCTTGTAATCGTGTCGGCTTTTACTTCTATATCACAAGTGCCGTCCGTATTATAGTGAGCACTTGGAGTGATTAGTTTATATTCATCAAAAAATAGAGCAGAAATTAAATGTTCGCAACTATGACATTGCGTTCTTCTAAAGCGGTATTCTTCATCTAAATGCAGATGGACTTTTCCTTCTATTTTCTTATCTAGTAAATGATAGATAATGCCATTGTCTTCTTTAAGATCAAGGACTTCTATGCCATTGATGGTTCCTCTATCTTTTGGAGTGCCACCACCTTCAGGGAAAAATAAGGTTTCATCTAAACCAATCCAAAATTTTCCATTTTCCTCTTTTATCTCAACAACATTGCTATCTAATTCATACAAGAATGGTGTGTCATAATGTGTAATTGTTTTCATTTTAGTTTTCTCTTTTCTAACAAATTTTCTATCTATCGTTTATTATAGGATATATGAAAGCAATTGAAACTGAAAGATTGATTTTAAGAGATATTTCAAGTAAAGACAAACATGATTTGTTCATCAATATTTTTCATGACAAAAAAGTTTTGTTATATTTTTTAGCAAATTATATTGATAACGAAGATGATTTAAGCATAGACGCACTTATTAGTCGCATGAATGCAGGAAAGATTTATTATTCAATTATTCTTAAAGAAAACGGAGAATGTATAGGTATTTTAGATGAGCAAAAAAGGGAAAATAACTTAATTGAACTTGGATATGCAATTGGTAGTAAATATTGGAACAATGGCTATGTTACTGAAGCCTTAAATGGAGTCCTAAATTTCTTTAAAAAGGGTAAACTTTTTAAATATATTGAAGCTGGTTTTTTAGGAGCAAATATAGGTAGCAAAAAAGTGCTAAAAAAGTGTGGTTTTAAATTTTACAAAAAAGACCAAGAAACAATTTTTCGTAATGGGATTAATAACGCTGTTTACTATTATTTAAAAGAGCTTTATTAATTTTTTGCATTATTCGATTATATCTATAAAAAAGTAGAGAATTACTATAGAATATAGTATCATTATAAAGCATGAAGAATGGAGGGAACTTATGAGTGATATTCAAAATGAGCTTCGAAATTATATCAAAGAAGCAACTCTAAATGTTTATAAAAATGAAGATTTTGTAAAGGATATTGTTGTTGAAATTCCACGTGATCCAACAATTGCTGATTATTCAACAAACGTTGCAATGCGTTTAGCAAAACCTTTAAAAAGCAATCCAATGATGATTGCTGAAAAGATTGTTGATGAATTAAAGAAAATAGCCAAAGGTGTTGATAAAATTGAAATCGCTAAACCTGGATTCATTAATTTTAAGATGTCAAAAACCGCTTTAGCTGATTCCATCAATATGATTATTGATGCTGGCGATAAGTTTGGTGAAAATAATGTTGGTGGTGGTGAAAAAGTTAACGTTGAATACGTTAGTGCTAACCCAACTGGTGATTTACACGTTGGTCATGCTCGTGCTGCTGCTTGGGGAGATTGCATTACTCGATTAATGAAAGCTAGCGGATATAAATGCTTACGTGAGTATTATATTAATGATGCTGGCCGTCAAATTGAGATGCTTGGTGAATCATTAACTTCTAGATATTTTGAATATTATGGAAAAGAATATCCACTTCCAACTGACGGTTATCATGCTCAAGATATCAAAGATATAGCAAAAATGATTGCTGAAAAAGATGGAGATAAATGGTTAACTGCCGATCCAAAAGAAAGAATAACTTACTTTAAGGATACTGGTGTTGATCTTGAACTTAAAAAGATTGAAGATGATTTAAAGATGTTCCGTGTTGAATTTGATTCATGGATTCACGAAAGATTCTTCTATGAAAATGATGATGCTCGTATTAAAGCTTGTTTAGATCAAATGCGAAAACTCAATGTTTTATATGAACAAGATGGTGCTTTATGGTTAAGAACAACCGATTATGGCGATGATAAGGATCGTGTCCTTGTAAAAAAAGATGGAACATTTACCTATTTTTTACCAGATATTGCCAACAATATGTATAAGTTTGAAAGAGGCTGTCCAAAATTAATTATTCTTCTTGGGGCTGACCATCATGGTTATGTTGCAAGAATGAATGCCGCTTTAGCCGCTCTTGGTCATCCATTTGGTTCTCTTGTTATTGATCTTGAACAAATGGTTCGTATTATTGAGGATGGCAAAGAAGTTAAGATGAGTAAACGTACTGGAAATGGTGTTTCTTTACGTGAACTTTGTGAAGATGTTGGCGTTGATGCCGCTCGTTATATTTTTGCTTCACGTGAACTTGGTGCTCACATGGATTTTGATTTAACACTTGTTCGTAAAAAGACAAGTGATAATCCAGTTTATTACGCACAATATGCCTACGCTCGTGCTCATCGTATTCTAATTGAAGCTAAATCTTTTGAAAAAGCTGCAAAATATGATTTATTAACCGATCCAAAGGAAGTCGATATCCTTAAGACTCTTAATGAATTCCCAAATATTGTTGGTGATGCTGCAAAAACTCGTGCTCCTAACAAGATTTGTAACTACATCCAAAAACTTGCTAGTTATTTCCATAGTTATTATGGAACTTGTAAGATTAATGATCCAAGTAATAAAGAATTATCAAATGAAAGACTTGGACTTGTTGAAGCAACCTCAATTACTTTAAAAAATGCTTTAAATTTAATTGGCGTTAGTGCTCCAGATAAGATGTAATTTTCTAAAATTAAATTTAAATACCCGCCCAAAGAGTGTGCGGGTATTTTTTTGTTCAAGAAAGTCTTTTTAATAAGATATCAGTATTTTTGAAAAATAGAGTTTTTAATATTATTGATTAAACTTCGATAACTATCAGTTTTTTCAATGTATGAATAATCAAAAATACTGATATAATCATTGTTTTTTGTTATTTTCTAAAACTAATACTTCCTTAATAATTGCTAGATTTTACAACCTAAATGTCGTATTTTTTCCAATGCTCCAAAACTCGTTACTCTATAATGAAGATGTTTTGAAAGCGCTTTCAGCGTGGACGAGAAACAACATTGAATGTTTCAATGTTTACCTACATTTATGTTAAGGAGGAAGAAAAATGAAGGGTATATGTGTAAAAAGTGAAATCAAACCTTTAAAGAAAGTTTTGCTTCACAGACCAGGAAAAGAGTTATTAAATTTAACTCCAGAGACTTTAGGAGAACTTTTATTCGATGATATTCCATTCTTAAAAGTTGCCCAACAAGAGCACGATGCTTTTGCAAAAATTTTAAGAGATAATGGTGTTGAAGTTGTTTATCTTGAAGATTTAATGACCGAAGTTTTAGATTTACATCCAGAACTAGTCAAACCATTTATTTATCAATGGTTAGTTGAAGCCGATATTCATACAAAGAAATGGCAAGATAGACTTTATGCTTACTTAACAAAGAACTATAAAGGAAAAGATCTTGTATTAAAGACAATGGAAGGTATTACCCTTAAAGAAGTTGGTGGACCATTCCAAGATAGTTTAATTGATCTTTGCAGTGAACCTAGCAAATTAATTGTTGATCCAATGCCAAACTTATACTTTACTCGTGATCCATTTGGTTCAATCGGTACTGGTGTTAGTTTAAACAAAATGACTTTCCCAACTAGAAATAGAGAAACCATTTATGCAGATTATATCTTTAGATATCATCCAGATTTTGCTGGTTTAATTACAAGATATAGTGATCGTGCTGATCCATTCCATATTGAGGGTGGCGATATTTGCAACTTAAGTGATACCGTTTTAGGTGTTGGTATTTCTCAAAGAACTTGCCCAGATGCAATCGAAAGTTTAGCTAAGAACATCTTCGCAGATCCAAAAGCAACAATTCGTACCGTTTTAGCTTTTAGTATTCCAGTTTCAAGAGCGTTTATGCACCTTGATACCGTCTTTACTCAAATCGATACTGATAAATTTACAGTTCACCCAGGAATTCTTGGACCTCTTAAGGTTTTTGAAATTACTCCTGCTAAAGATGGTGATGTTAACATTAAAGAAATTCACTCTTCACTTGAAGAAGTTCTTGAACATTATTTACATTTAAAACATGTTGAACTCATTAAGTGTGGTGGCGAAGATAGAATCGCTAGTGAACGTGAACAATGGAATGATGGTAGCAATACCCTTTGCATTGCTCCAGGAAAGATTGTTGTCTATCAACGTAACGATGTCACTAATGCTCTTTTAAAGAGTAAAGGTCTCAACGTTATCGAAATGCCAAGTGCTGAATTAAGCCGTGGCAGAGGTGGTCCAAGATGTATGTCTATGCCTTTAATTCGTGAAGATAAGTAGTTAGTAATTAAATTGAAAGGAAATTAATTATGGGTGTCAATTTAAGAGGAAGAAGTTTCTTAACATTATTAGACTTTACACCAGCTGAAATTAGATATATGCTCGACCTTGCCGAAAATTTCAAAAAAATGAAACAAAATGGTATCGAACATAAGTATCTTGCTGGAAAGAACATTGTCTTATTATTCGAAAAAACTTCAACTAGAACAAGATGTGCTTTTGAAGTTGCTGGTCGTGATCTTGGAATGGGCGTTACCTTCCTTGATAGTGGTTCTTCACAAATGGGAAAGAAAGAATCCCTTGAAGATACAGCTAAGGTTTTAGGAAGAATGTTTGATGGTATTGAATATCGTGGATATTTACAATCAACCGTCAACGATCTTGCAAAATATAGTGGTGTTCCAGTTTGGAATGGTTTAACTGATGATTTCCATCCAACTCAAATGCTCGCTGATGTCATGACTATTGAAGAAAAACTTGGACACATTAAAGGTGTCAAGTTAACCTTCATGGGTGATGGTCGTAATAACGTCGCTAACAGTTTAATGGTTGTTAGTGCCAAACTTGGTATGCACTTTACAAATTGTGCTCCAAAAGATTTATGGCCAAAACAAGAATTAATCGATACCTGCAAAGAAATTTGTAAGGAAACCGGTGGAAGCATTAACTTAACTGAAGATCCAAAAGAAGGTGCAAAAGATGCCGATTGCATTTACACTGATATTTGGTTATCAATGGGCGAAGATCCAGCAAAATGGCCAGCAAGAATTAAAGATTTAAAGCCATATCAAGTTAATAAGAAACTTATGAGTTATGCAAAACCAACTTGTATTTTCGAACACTGCTTACCATCATTCCACGATCTTAATACCATCGTTGGTAGAGATGTTAATGATAAGTATGGTATCCCAGAAATGGAAGTCACTGATGAAGTCTTTACCAGCAATCAAAGTGTTGTCTTTGATGAAGCTGAAAACAGAATGCATACAATTAAAGCTGTCATGTATGCTACTTTAAAATAATAATCTTTTAGTAATGATGACCATGTGCATACATGTGGTCATCATTATTGTTATTTAAATTAGGTATATAATAATGAAAAAGAGATTAGTAATTGCTCTTGGTGGAAATGCTCTTGGCAAAACCCCAGAGGAACAATTAGACCTTGTAAAAGAAACAGCTAAAACAATCGTTGATTTAAGTGAGAAGGGTTATGACATTATCGTCGGCCACGGTAATGGACCACAAGTTGGAATGATTAACCTTGCTATGGAATTCTCTGCTAATAATGGTGGAAAAACTCCTGCAATGCCATTCCCAGAATGTGGGGCAATGTCTCAAGGCTATATAGGCTACCACTTACAACAAGCCATTCAAAGAGAACTCGATCGTCGAGGAATCAAAAAAGAATGTGCAACAGTTGTAACCCAGGTTGTTGTTGATCCAAACGATCCAGGATTCAAACATCCTACTAAACCTGTTGGTATGTTCTATAGTAAAGAAGAAGCTGATCGAATTGCAGCAGAAAAGGGCTACACATTCGTCGAAGATGCAGGACGTGGCTATCGTCGCGTCGTGCCATCACCAATACCACGTCGTATCGTTGAACTCAAGGTAGTTGAACAACTCGTTGAGGCTGGCGATATCGTGATTACGGTCGGCGGAGGTGGAATTCCAGTAGTGGAAACTGCTGACGGTTTGAAAGGAGTTGCTTCCGTTATCGATAAAGATCGAAGCAGCGCCAAGCTTGCTCTAGATATTGATGCAGATATGTTGGTAATTCTTACGGCAGTTGATAGAGTCGCTATTAACTTCCATAAGCCTAACGAACAACAACTTGCACGTATGTCAGTATCTGAAGCTCAAAAATATATCGGCGAAGGTCACTTCGCTCCAGGAAGTATGTTACCTAAGGTTGAATCTTGCTTAGAATTCGTCAAGAACAATAAGCATGGAGGAGTCGCCTTAATTACATCACTTCAAAAGGCCGGTGAGGCCCTCGATGGTAAGACTGGTACAGTCATCGAAAAATAATTGTTTTCTTAATTAATAGGAGGAAAAACAAATATGGCAGAAGTCGAAACACGAAAGCCAACTGCAGAAGCAGAACCAAAAAAGAAACATAAGTTTCATCTTGGTACTTTCGCAATTTTATTATGCGTTATTTTAGTTGTTGCTATTATTAGCTGGTGTGCAAATGGTCAAGTTTACCATGTCACCGCTGATGATGGAACAATTAGTGAAGCCGTCGTTAATGGCGCAACACTTGCTAACATCTTTATGTCACCTATCAAAGGTTTCCAAGATGCTATCGGTGTTATCGGATTCGTCTTTATTCTTGGTGCATTCTTAGCTTTAACAAATGCTACTGGTGCTCTTGAAACTGGTATCAAATCACTCGTCAGAAAGATGCATGGACATGAAGTTATCTTAATTCCTATCTTAATGTTCATCTTCAGTGTTTGCGGTACTACTTATGGTATGTGTGAAGAGACTGTCGGATTCTATATTCTTCTTGCCGCTACAATGTATGCAGCTGGTATGGATCCAATCGTTGGTTGCGCAACTGTCTTACTCGGCGCTGGTGTTGGTGTTCTCGGATCAACCGTTAACCCATTCGCTACTGGTGTCGCTATTAGTGCAGCTGGTGTTAATGTTAACCAAGCTATCATTATCGTTGAAGGTATCGTTTTATGGCTCGTTACTTATGCTATCGCAACTTTATTTGTTGTTATGTATGCTAAGAAAGTCATTAAAGATAAAGGTTCTACAATTTTAAGCTTACAAGAATTACATGAATGTGATTTAGCTTATGGCAATGCTACTAAAGGTATTGAAGAAGCTCACTTGACCAAAAAACAAGTTGCTGTTTTAATTGTTTTTGGCATTACATTCCTCGTTATGATTCTTAGTTTCATCCCATGGCAAGATATTGCTTTTGGTGGTGATGAAGCGAAGTTCTTAGCTGCCTTTGGTTGGTCACAATATTTAACTGGGACTCCATTAGGCTGGTGGTATTTTGATGAAGCTGCTATGTGGTTCATGCTTATGGGTGCTATTATTGGATTCATTGGTATGCCAGATAGAAGTCAATTCTCTAAAGTCATTATTAGTGGCTTTGGTGATATGATTGGTGTCAACTTAGTTATTGCTTTAGCACGTGCTTCAACCGTCTTACTTGCAACTACTGGTGCTGGTAAATGGTTAGTCGAAGTTAGTGTTAATGGTTTAGCTGCAAGTGGAATGCCATCATGGTGCTTCATTGGTCTTGATTATTTACTCCACATTGGATTATCCTTCCTTGTCCCATCATCAAGTGGGCTTGCTGGATTATCTTCACCAATCGTCTCGCCAATTATGCAAGGTATGATTGATAAAGGAGTTAGTGGTTATAAGGGAAGTGTTGAAACTTCAATTATGGCTCTCGTTGCTGCTAATGGTGTTGTTAATTTAATTACACCAACTTCTGGTGCTATCATGGGTGGTTTAGCCATTGCTCACGTTAATTATTCAACTTGGGTTAAATGGAGCTGGAAACCAATTCTTTGCATCGCTGGTGCATCACTTGTTATTTTAATCGTCTCAATGTTAATTGTTGGTGCTTAATAATAATTAGTTAAAACAAATATTGACTATGCCCTTTTATAGTCAATAGTTGATTCAATAACCAACCGCATTTGCGGTTGGTTTTTGTTTGCTTATTGGGTCTATAAAGTATAAAATTATTTATATAATTTATGGATAAATTAGCAGTACT
>JBAYXD010000013.1:0-24820 GCA_041673725.1 Bacilli bacterium
CCAATATTATCAACCCATTTAGCATAAAGATCAAAACTCTTTGTAACGGAACTTCCACCTTCTAATGTAAATGAAGCAATTGAAGCAACATTTTGAGTACCAGCGTCTTTGAATGTAAATTCTAATACATCACCAATATTAACGATTCCATCTTCTAATTCACCAGTAACACTTAAAGTGCATTTAACAGCGATATCAACTTCAGCATAGGATGAACCCTCAAAGTTCATAACATTTAATGTAGCAACCTTTTGACTTTCTCCTGGAGCTAATTTAATAGTACCAGTTCCTTCGTTTGTACCTTCACCTAAGAAAACAAAGTTTTTAGCAGTAACACTACCAGTTCCAACTTCATCTAATGTGGTTTGGTATTTAGCAAAAACTCCTGCAACTAATCCTGATAATAATAAGACACTAGCGCCTGCAACTAAGATTCCTTTTTTCATAAAATTTTCTCCTTAGCTGGTATAAAAAAACCAGCCTACAATTTAATGCAGCTGGCTATCTTTTTTAAATAAATAAAGACCCTTTAGTTTTGCGTCACACTCTCGCGGGTGTTTTGCCTAATACCAATATACTAGACCCATGACCACTTGTCAACATTTTTTTAACTATCGTAATTTATAAGACTACATCGTAACTATTTAGCATATTTTTTAATTTTTAAAAAAAATATTTTTAATCTTTATTCTTGCTTTTTGCGCTATATATATAAGGATAACTATTTGTTCTCGGTTTTTATGATATTATCAATTTCTTCGATGCTATCAACAATATATTTAGCTTCTTTATTGTTCTTGGCATTTCCAAAGGCAACACTTATAAATCCACCCTTATTCGCAGCAATAATTCCACTATCTGCATCTTCAATAACTAATATATCCTTTGGACTAATACCTAAATTCTTAGCACAAAGCAAGAAACACTCTGGATCAGGTTTAGCTTTCTTAACCATGTTCCCATCTACAATCGTATTAAAGAATTTACCAATCTTAAGTTTTTCAATTGTTGTTTTTGCATGTTTAGAAATTGTTCCTATTGCTAAAGGAAAACCATCTCCCTTAAGTTTTTTAAGTAAATTAACTACTCCAGGGAACAAATCTTGTTCCGTTATATCATCAACAATATGATTATAATTTTCATTTTCTTCATCACATACCTTCTTAAAATCTTCGTCACTTAACGTTATATTGTTATATCCTAAGATAATTTTTAAACATTCTTCACGTGAAACTCCACGTAATTCATTATTCATAACCTTATCAAAAAGATAGGCATGGGTGTCACAAATCTTCTTCCATGATAAATAATGGAAACTATCAGTTTTAGCTAAAACTCCATCTAGATCAAAAATTACAGCTTTAACCATAGAATACCTCTTAATCATCATTTCTTGTTTTATTATAACCTAATAAAAATAGGAATGAAACTATTCTAGAACGTTTAAGAGGCGTTTGCTACTTTTAAATTAATTTCCCTAAACCTCTAATTTTAATGGGTACAATATCAAAAATTGCTTAGTAAACCTGTAAATATTCAGTTAATTAAGAGAAAAAATGTTAATTTTACAAAATTCTCTTCCATTAACTAGTATATGAAATACACGAAAACACAAGCCCTATTATTCATTAAGGATGAATTATTCTCTAATAAATTCATTGTCCGTCAGGATATTGAAAGTACTTTAGAAATCAATGATTTAACTTTTCATCGATATATAGAAGAGTTACGAGCTTACTTTTCTAATTTTAATTTACCATATGATGTTATATATGATCGAAATAAAGAAATATATCGTTTAAAAAAGGAATAGATTGAACTATTCCTATTTTTTACGATTTAACAACTTGGATAGCGTCTAAGATTGTTTTTTCTTTGGCTTCTTTACCATATTTATCAACTTCAGATTTATCTCTAAATTCATGAGTTAAACAACATGGACCACCAATACAACCATTAATACAAGCCATACCTTCAATAAAGTTGAAATCTTTTGTTCCAGCAGCTAATTTATCAAGAGCTGCTTTACAATTATCAATTCCATCACAAGCAATACCTTTTACTTCAAAATCTATCTTTGCTTCTTTAAGCGCTTCTTTAACCGCATCACTTAATCCACCACATCGAGCAAATATACGACCAAAGTAAGAAGCATTATCGAGTTTATTTTCGCTTAACTTAGAAGCATCAATATCTCGACTATCAATTAAAGCTTGTAGTTCTTCAAAAGTTAAAACGCTATCAACATATGGTTTAACTGAATCTAATTCAATTTCAGCTTTTTTACCAATGCAAGGCCCAATAAAGACTATCTTGCATCCTGGTTCATTTGTTTTTACAAACTTAGCAATCTTTGCCATTGGCGAAAGATTTGTTGAAATAAATGGTTCAAGTTGAGGATACTTTTTATGAATGTAATTAACAAATACTGGGCAACAACTTGAAGTTAAAGTTCCTTTTTCTGCTAATTCATGAGCTTCATCATAACTAACCATATCAGCACCTAAGGCAGCTTCGATAACGCTATGGAATCCAAGTTCTTTAATAGCGGTAATGACTTGCCCTAAAGTAGCGTACTTAAATTGACTACTAATCGAAGGAGCAACAATTGCATATACTTTATATTTCTTACTAAAATCACTATCTTTTAAGATATTAATTACATCAATAATAAAGGATTTATCCATAATTGCACCAAATGGACATTGACTTACGCAACTTCCACATTGAATACACTTGCTGTCATCAATATGAGCAGCAAAATCTTCACCCATTGAAATAGCTTTTACTTTACAAGCTGATTCGCATGGACGCTTATAGTTTAAAATTGCTCCATATTGACAAGCTTTAGCACATAAACCACAATTAACGCATTTTGTCTTATCAATATGCGCTTGACGAGTAGTTGCATCAAAGCTAATTGCATGTCGCATACATGCCTTTTCGCATCTATGAGCAATGCATCCACGACAATTACGGGTTACTTCATATCCACCCATTGGGCATTCATCACAAGCAATATTTAATACTTCTACAACGTTCTTGTTTTTCTTATCGCCACCAGTAGCAAGTTTCATTCTTTCTAAAACAATTGCTCTTTCCTTATATATACAACATCTCATTGTTGGTTTTGGACCTGGTACAATAATTTTTGGAATCTCATTATAATCTTGTAATAGTGTTCCATTAAAAGAAGAACGGGCAACTTCTTTTAATACTTTATATTTTAATTCTTGGACATTTGTATCAAACTTTAACATAACTTTTCTCCTTAAAAATAGCTAACTTTAATCTTCTTACCCATTGTTTTTAAAACTTTAGATAACTCATCAATTAATTGCATTTTGATAGTGAAATTAATTTTTATTCCTGGTTTTTGATGTGCAGGATTAACCGCACAACCAACATAGAAATTAATATCAGTAGCTTCTTCAAATAACATCTTTGAAATTTCACTAGCACCATCTTGCTTGAAGCACCATTCGAAGTAATTTTGATTATCACCTAAACAATTTTTGGCATAATCTAAAACTTTATTAATTGTAATAACGCCTTCAGTTACAAGGTCTACACCCTCGATTTGACTAGTTGGTGGAACTTCTTTATCCATGTATTCAGTATTCATAACAAGAGGCTTTTTTAAATACTTTGCTACCATATTACTTGTGGATCCACCACATACAATATGTTTACCTTCTTTTGCAAAAAATAAACTTAACATTTTAACATCATCATCTTTACTACTAGCAGGTCCAATAAGTAAATTGACCTGACTTCTTTTTCTTACTCTAACAACTAATGCTGTTGTATCATCACCAGGTTTACCACCATATAAATCATTACAATGACTTACAAGCTCGGTAGCAAGAGTTTTGCTGCTATAATCTGGATTATATAGTGCTTGCATATAATCAACAATTTGTGGTCTTTCCCAACCAAAATTCATTGTAGCACCAATGCCTGCATGAATTGTTCCATCACTTAAAAGAATAAAAGTATCGTATAAATCACATTCAATTTCTGAGTGATATATTTTTTTGCCTTCAATTTCAATCATTGAAGTTTCCATTTTATGTTCTTTACCATTTCTTAATAGAATTGGCTCAGGATTATCAAAATTATAAATTTGAACATAACGATTATTCGTTATCTTTAAAATTGTAAAAGTTGAATAAGCTATCCCTCGTTCTTTGCAAACTGGCAATGTTTCAGCAATAGTTTTTACACACTCTTCAATCGATAAATTATTTGCCATCATAGTAGAAATAATTTCACTAGTAAGAGTAGATAATATGGATGCTTTTACACCACTACCAAGTCCATCTGCAAGAACAACAACTGTTGTATTATCATTTGGTTTTACAACCTGACAATGATCTCCACATAGTTGTTCGTTTACATGGTTATAGCTTAAAGAACCGACTTCAGTAACATAATTATTGATCATCATCTTTTAAAGTATCCTTTAAACTACTTAAAGCAACTTTAGTCTCAGCAGCTGTTTCACCCAAAAGTGAAGCAATCTCTTGAACACTACGCATATTCTTATCGATTACTTTATTAGCAATCTCCATTGATTTCTTAACTAATTCTTCTTTCTTTTGTGAACTCAATTCTTCATTTGTGATATCACGCATAATACAAATAATAATGTGGAATTTTGGATCATAAACAATCGTTTCTTCTACATATTTATTGTATTCAGCAAGATATTCTTTTTTACCTTTAATGGTATCAAGTCCATCAAGAGCATTACTAAAATCATCTGGCTCTAAAATTGCAGTAACGTTTTTACCAATGACTGCTTGGTTATTATCTATACCAATAATGTTGCACATTGCTCTATTCATTAATTGGATATTTAACGACTCATTTAAAACCATCAATCCATTTGGGGTGTTATTAACGATGTTGTCACTAAATGATTCAGCTTTTTCCATTAAATATGGTAAGCACATTTCTTTAACGGCTTTCCCTTCAATAATAGCAATTGCTTTGTCTCGGCAAGTATCATATCCACAACATCCACAATTTAATTCTTTATTTTTATCCGTCTTTCCCATCTCTTTTAAGCAATCATTTATATCTGATTCGCTTGGCATAGCTTTACTAATAAGAATAGGATTATATTCTCGTTTAATGTCCTTATATGTGGTTTCAGTTGTTTCAAAATCTTTTTTACCAGCAAATTTATGAACCTTTAAATAACTTGCAACCAAGGCTCTACTTGTAGAATCTAGAGCAGGACCATTTATGCAACTACCATTACAACTCGACATTTCAATGAAGCATTTATGCACTTTACCTTCACGGATATCTTTTAAAGCACTTAATACATTTTCCATCCCATCAACTACCATATAATCATAATTCTTTGCTGCGCAACTCATCGAGGCAAGTATGCCTCCTGAAGTTGGGAATAATCTTGCCTTAGAATTTTCTAATTTTTCAGGGTCAGTTTCTTTTGGTAAACGAATACCAACATCATCTAACCATTTAGTAAGTTCAATAAAAGTCAAAGCCGCATCAACGTATTTGTTATTTTTATCTGATTCATCTTTCTTAGCAATGCATGGGCCAACAAAAACAACGACTGCATCAGGATATCTCTTTTTAATATCTTGACCATGAGCAACCATTGGGGACATGACATCAGCTAAGTCTTTAAGTAAATCAGGATAATGTTTTTGTATCAATAAATTTACTGAATGACAACAAGAAGAAATCACAACATCTCGGTCATCTTTTAAAAGCATTTCATCATAGGCATTTTTAACAATAGTTGCGCCAATTGCAGTCTCTTCAACATCAAAAAAACCAAGCTTTTTTAAAGCGGCTTTAATTTTTGAGAAACTAACACTATATTCCGCAACAAAAGAAGGAGCTAAAGAAACAATAACTTTTCTTTTACTTGAAATAAAATCTTTTACTCGATTAACATCGTTTCGAATAACTTTAATATTTTGTGGGCAAACTAAAAAACATTTTCCACACAAAATACATTCATCATGAATAATTGTCGCTTGATTGTCACTAAAAGAAATAGATTTAGTAGGACAATAACGAATACATTTATAACAACTTTTACAGTTGTTTTTTTCACTGATCAAGCAATATTCCATAACTCTCCTTTTCCAAAATAAACCCTATATACTAGCTTACTTTGTCTAAAACGTACTTTTTAAAGACTTCTTTAAAATTGTTTTTATTTACTCCAGTAATTATCTCGTCATCAATCTTGACATTAACGCCACAAGTTCCACAACGATTAAGACAAAACGTCCCTTTAAGGATAACCTTATCTTCAAGATGGTTATCCTTAATGGCTTTTTTCATTGCTTCAATAATGTCGTAACTGCCATTTAAGTGGCAGGAACTTCCAACACAGACCGCAATATTAATCATTTACTTAACTCCTTCGTAACTCTTTTCAAGGATGACCTTCATATCCTTAACTAATGGGACTCTTGGGTTGGCTGGTGAACATTGATCTTCATAAGCAAGAACAGCAATTTCATCAATCTTGCTATCAAACACAGTCTTATCAATTCCCATTTCTTTGAAACTAGTTCCTAAACCAATTTCTTTTGCTAAATTAGTTACAGCTTCAGCTAAAGCTTCTGTTCCTTCAGCAGGAGTAGTTGCCTTTAAGCCTAATAATTGGCAAATCTTTAAATATTTCTTATCACAGCAATATTCATTATATTTTGGCCAAACACTTAATTTAGTAGGTGTAACACCATTATATCGAATTACATAAGGTAATAAAACACTGCAGGTATATCCATGTACTGTATGGAATTCAGCACCAACTTTATGAGCAAGTGAGTGAACCATACCAAGGAAAGCATTAGCAAATGCCATACCAGCAATAGTCGCGGCATTGTGCATCTTTTCACGAGCTAATAAATCGTGTTGACCATCTTTAACGGCTCTTGGAAGATATTCAAATACCATTTGAATTGCTTGTAATGCTAAACCATCGGTGAAATCACTAGCTAAACAGCTTGTATAAGCTTCAATAGCATGAGTTAAAACATCCATACCAGTCATTGCAGTTGATTTTGCAGGAATATTTGTACAGAATTCTGGATCAATAATTGCAATAGTTGGAGTTAGACTGTAATCGGTTAAAGGATACTTCTTGAAGTGAGCTTTATCACTAATAACAGCAAATGGTGAAACTTCACTTCCAGTTCCAGAAGTAGTTGGAATACAAATTAACTTGCTCTTACGACCAAGCTCTGGATACTTAAATGCTCTCTTACGAATATCCATAAATTTTTGTTTTAAGTCATCAAAATTAACTTCTGGATGTTCATAGAATAACCACATAGCCTTAGCTGCATCCATGCAACTTCCGCCACCAAGAGCGATAATTGTATCTGGTCTAAAGAAAGCCATTAAATCATTACCTTTCTTAACTGTTGAAATATCTGGATCTGGTTCAACATCGCAGAATAATTGAATTTGAACAGGTTCTCTACGTAAATTAAGTTGTTCAGTAATCTTATTAACAAATCCTAAATCAACCATGGAACGATCAGTAACAATAAAGACTTTTCCTACACTCTTACAACTTTGTAAATATTGAATTGAATTTCTTTCAAAATAAATCTTTTGAGGGACTTTAAACCATTGCATTGTATTTCTCCTTTTTCCAACTTTCTTAACATTGATTAAATTAACTGCACTTACGTTTCCACCAATTGAGTTGTGTCCATAAGAACCACAACCAAGGGTTAATGAAGGTAAGAATGAGTTATAAACATTACCAATACCACCGAAAGTAGAAGGAGAATTCCAAACAATACGTAAAGCAGCACAATTTTCACCAAAAGCATCAGCCATAGCTTGTTCTTTACAATGAATTGCTGCAGTATGTCCTAAACCATTGAATTCAAGCATCTCTTTAGATTTTTTGAATCCTTCAACATCATCAGCAACTTTATAAACAGCTAGAACTGGAGAAAGTTTTTCTCTAGACATAATTTCTTTTGGTCCGACTGTCTTACATTTAACAGCAATAATAACGCAATCTTCTGGTACTTCAATTCCACTATTTTTAGCAATATTTTGTGGACTCATACCAGCGATTGCTGGATTAAGTTTAGCTTTAGTTTCATAGTCGGCATCTTTTGAATTAACACCAAACATATATTTTTCAAGTTTTAATTTCTCATCATCAGATGCAAAATAAACTTTGAATTTTTTGAATAAACTTGCAGCTTCATCATAAACTTCTTTATCAATAAAACAGGCTGATTCAGAAGCGCAAATCATACCATTATCAAATGATTTTGAAATGACAACATCATTAACAGCTTGTTCAACATTAGCACTCTTATTAATATAGCAAGGAACGTTTCCAGCACCAACACCCATGGCTGGTTTTCCACAACTATAAGCAGCTCTAACCATTGCGTTTCCGCCAGTTGCTAAAATAGTAGCAACTCCTGGATGATTCATTAAAGCAGTAGTCGCATCCATTGATGGATGTTCAATCCATTGAATACAATCTTCTGGAGCGCCAGCAGCGACAGCAGCATCATGCATAATTTGTGCAGCAAGTTTGCTTGATTGTTGTGAGTTTGGATGGAACGCAAAGATAATAGGGTTTCTGGTCTTTAAGCAAATTAAAGACTTAAAAATAACTGTACTAGTTGGGTTAGTAACTGGAGTAATACCAGCGATAACTCCAAGTGGATCAGCAATTTCAGTAATTCCTGTAACTGGATCACTACTAATAACACCAACAGTCTTTAAATGACGCATATTGTTAACAACATATTCGCAAGCAAATAAGTTTTTAGTAGCTTTATCTTCAAAAATACCACGATGGGTTTCATTAATTGCTGCCGCAGCTAAATCACCATGGTGATCAAGACCAGCAACACTACATTTTGCAACAATATAATCAACTTGCTCTTGATTAAGCTTTAAAAATTCATTTAAAGCAACATGAGCTTTTGTTACAAGTCCATCAACTTCCTTAACAGCTTCAGCATTTAATACTTTTTCTTCCATAAATTTACTCCTTTATTAAATTTATAATTTCTTATCATTAATCTCTTTGTCTTTAAGTTTGTGAGATAAAACCGCTAATGAACTAGCAAGATTTACATTCTCAACAACCACATCTTTCGGAACCTCTAAGTGAACTGGAACAAAATTCCAAATCGCCTTAATTCCGGCATTAATTAACTTATCGGTAATTTCTTGAGCAACGTCGTTTGGTACGGTAAGAATTGCGATATGAACATTTAATCTTGGGATTAAGTTTTCCATTTTATATATGGAATAAATCCTCTTCCCATTAATTTCGGTATCAACTTTATCTTTGTCGTTATCAAATCCAACTAAGATATTTAAACCAAATTCGCTAAATCCTTTATAATTTAGAAACGCTTGCCCTAAATGACCAACTCCAACAATAACCGCATCGTTTACATCGTTATAACCAAGGAATGTTTCAATATCTTCAATAATTTCGTTAATATCTCTTCCTGATTTTGGTTTGCCATTACTAGTAGCAACAACTTGTAAATCTTTTCTTACTTTTTCTTCGTTGTATCCTAGACCTTTAGCAATTATTGGTGCACTTGTTGTTTTGCTTCCTAAATCTCTTTGTGATTTTAAGAAACGTAAATAAACAGGATAACGACCAAGTTGCTTAATTGTAACCGTCTTAATCTTGTCCATATTTACCTCCCATAAGTTTTCTACAGGATAATTTTACAATATAAAAAGTATTATATCAATATATTTTTACTGATATATCAAAATAAAATTATTTATTAAAAAGTGCCCATCTATTGGGCACTATCTTAATATTCTATTTTTATATTATGTATTTTACCATCCGATACTCGACTTATTTTACCATCAGATGTTTTACCATCGAAGGTAATTTTCGCTGATTTAAAATCGCCATAAGTATTTTTTGGTTTATTTATATCGATTTCAAGCATTGTATTATTTTCAAGGCGAATATTTGCTTTTAAATTATGCATACCTTTGTTTAACGCTGGATGAATGATAATTCCATCTTTTACAAACTTTAGACCAATAATTTCATAGATTGCTAAGGTTAACCAAGTTGCTGTGCCACTTAAAATAGGCCCAATATTTTCTAAAGTAATCGAATTATTGTATTGAGTACAAAACCTTGGATTACCTTTTAATATATAAGGATTATTAAGTGTCTTATATGGAAGAACCAAATCTAACATATAAAATGCGTCATCTAATAATTTATCTTCAAGTTCTTTATCATTAATCTCTTTAGCTTTCTTTAATAAAGCAACAGCAAGCATCATTGTTGCATGTTTAAATACTCCACCATTTTCTCTATCACCTGGATAATAATGATCTGTAGCGGCAGTTGTTGAACCAGCTAATCTTAAATTATGTTTAGAGCACAATACATAACCTGCTTTTGTCTTTAATATATTGTCTAAAGGATTTAACATCTTTTTAATTTGTTCTTCACTTGCAACGTTACTTAATAAGCTCCAAGTAAAAGAATTTAAATAATAAGAACCATCAACATTTGGGTCTATAGATAATCCATCACCTTTACTGCCAATATACTTATTATTGTTCTTGGTTTTCTTATTAATTAAAACACGAACAAAATAATCATTAATATAGGCATATTTATTTAAATTGTTAGTCATTTTAGTGACAATATTCTCTAAATAAGTTTTATACTCATTGTCATCAATGACACCCATAAAATCATTTATGCCATTTATTAATAAGAATGCATTCATGATTGATTCACTATAATCCGAAGCAAATGGAGTGCCGAAAGTTTCTTTATTTTTAACTAATTGATAATGATATTTGCGTTCTTTTTTAGGTCCGTTTAAATAATCATCATCGATTCTTAAACAATCATTCCAATCTGCGCAATCAAGTAAAGGCAAGCCATGTTTGCCAACACTGATTTGCGAACTATAAACAATAATCGCTTTTATGGTATCAATAAGTTTTCTCTTTTTATTTGAATCTGCTATTTTGAATTCTTGATTTAAAAATTCTTTATCGTTTGTAATGGTAATATATCTACTTACCGCTTCTAATAACCAAATTTGATCATCACTGCACATTCCAGGTTCCTTCCCTTTATAGAAGAAATTATGGTTTGCGTAACCAAATTTATATACGTTCTCAATCCATTTCGACAATAAATCTTTTACAAGATTGGCTTTTCCTAAACTTACTAAATAGTACATTGAAGCATAAATATCTTGAACCTCTCTAAAGCCTAACTCACGATACCCTTTTTGCGTTTGTGCAAAACTTCTTGAAACAAAAGTTTGATAAAGGACTTGGAAAGGAAGTGAATTATTTACATAAGAATCAAATGTTTTGTCATCTGATAAAATTTGCATAAACTTCTTGTATTCATCAAAACTTGAAATAATTTTATTTAATTCAAATTCAACTTTTTTGTGTTTATTAAATTTTGTTATTAATCTAGAAAACTCTTTATCTAATTTTTCATAAATATTTTTATCTTTTTCAATGCTTGAAGCACCAACAAATTCATCGAAATTATGTGTACCTTTTTTGCCTAATTCAAAATTCTTTTTAAGTGCAAAAAAACTAGCTCCACTCATTCTTGGTTTATTATTAAAATTATCAAATCCTTTTGGATTATTTATGTCTCCTCCACCTAAAAACTCTGTCGCATCTTGAGTAAATTCATCAAAGAATCCTTTATCATCTTTTAAAGTAACAAAACGCATATTGTTCTTAAAATAATTAGGATAATAATCCGGAACCAATCCCACAACATTATTCTTATCCTTTAATAATCTAGTTTCGGTAATTACTGTTTGATAAATAATATCGACTTCTACGCATTCTGGGTTTGAAAGACCAAACATTCCTGTGCAAATTATTGATAAATTTCTTTTGTGATTTTCTAGATTTTTAATTGATATAGTTTGGCATTCAGTTGCACTAGGAAGTCCTTTTTCTTGCGGAACAATAAAAATGTTTCTTTTGATTTCTAAATCTTTTGTTATGTATTTTATTGTTGTTTTGTTTGGACTTTGAATACATCTTGCATCTAAAATAAAATCACTTATTTCTCCACTATAGAAAATAATTTTCCCATCTTCAACAATATAAAATTGTCGATTAAAAGGATTACCATTTTCTTCTGGCCGAATATCCCATCTTGTAGCGAGTATTTGAAATGATGCTTCTCCTCTAAAGCTGCCTCTACCAAAAGCATCAACAACCGATTTAGGAGTCGTTAATAAAGGATTTTTATAATCCATTCGATTCCCAAGTAATAAATTTGTTGTGAAATGTGGGCCAACTGCTTTGCTTTTTAGATCAAAAACTTGATTGCCGTTTTCATCTAATTTTCCACCATAATTATCAAGTGCATGAATGCAACTAATAATCTTTTTTTCAATTTCATTCGTTATTTTAGGGGTTTTTCCATCAGATGTTAAACATTTTACTTCATCTTTATCAACAATTAATAACCAAGATTCTTTGGATGAATTGAAAAATTTATTAAGTTCAAATTCTTTTAAAATATAAGAAGTAAAAGGCAACATTATGTTCCCATAACTTACTGCTAATATTTTTTTAGATTCCAAATTTAAGTAACAAGCATCATTAATTTTATAATCATCAAAAAGGTATTCTGCTTCATCAAAAACCGATTTTTTTAAATCACGAGTAGATATTCCAGTTATTTGCATATATGCACCTCTATTAAAAAATCATTCTAATTAAAAGGAGGTTCTAATTAGAATGATATAACTACGTCAATTTTCTTTATCCCTTAACAGCTCCAGATGTTAATCCCTTAATAATATTTCTAGAGAATATGAAATAAACTATAACTAAAGGAAGAACAACTATCGTCATCAAACAATATATTTGGCCATAATCAAACGTTGAAGGATCGCTTGCTTGCAAGTGAGCAATCAATATTGGTAGAGTGTAATTATTCTTACTACTTAAGATTAATCCTGGGAAGAAATAGTTATTCCAACTCCCAACAAACGCAAATATAAATTGAACCGATAAGGCAGGCTTAATCATTGGTAAAACCATTCTATGGAAAATACCGACTTCGCTACTTCCATCAACACGAGCTGCTTCAATAACTTCTGTTGGAAGTACACTATCCATGTATTGTTTCATATAGAAATATGTTACTGGACTACAAATTGCAGGAATGGTCAAAGGCCAGAAAGTATCTAGTATTTTTAATCCTGTTGCTCCTTGAATTTGATAATACATAAGCAAAGTCCCAAGAGCAGCAACTTGTGTAGGAATCATCATAATCGCAATAATGAATGTTGAAATAAATTTCTTACCTTTAAAGTTATACATGTGTGTCGCATATGCGGTAAGGCAACTAAAATACGTAGTCAATAATGCACAAACTGTAGAAACCCATAAGCTGTTCCACATTGCACTCGCTATTGGAATATTTTTATTTTCAAATAAATTTTTAAGGTTAGTCATTAGATAATTACCAAACCAGAAAGATATTTCACGTTGAATATCAGCATTTGGACGAGTACAGTTTACAAGCATTAAATAAAATGGGAACAAACAAGCAACAGCCATTATAATTAAAACAATATAAACAATTACACGATAAAGATTTAAAGTAACTTTTTCACTTTTATGACTTTTACTTCTCTTCGTTATTTGTAGCATTTCTTGCTTCATAAATCATTGCCTCCCCATAGTGTTTATTATTTAAGCGATTCCATCTATTACGTTTATTTCGACTCTTTTGTTCAGTTTTTAAAGCGTTATATGTTGGAGCTAAAGTCTTAAATACAATGAATGATAATATGGCTGTGGCAATAAATAAGAGAACACTTAAAGCTCCAGATAATCCATAGTTACGTGAGTTAAGAATCAAAGTATAGAGATACATCATTAAAGTATTACTACTTAAAAGTGGTCCACCTTTACCTTGAGTAAAAATCTGTGCCGCATCAAATAATTGAATACCTCCAATCATTGATGTGATAAATACATATATAAAGATTGGCATCAAAAGTGGCATCGTAACATCTTTAAATGTTCTAAATCCACCAGCTCCATCAAGTCTCGCTGATTCAAATATTGAATCATCAATTCCCATAATACCTGACATTAATAGAATACAAGTATTTCCAGTCCACATAAGAATATTAATTAAAGCAATAATAATTCTAACAGCCCAAACTTCTTGGCCAAAAACAATATCCCAACCAAGAGCCCTTACAATCATTGTTATTGGACCATTAGTATCAAATAACATATAGAATAAATAACCAAACGCAGCTGCCATAATTAGGTTAGGCATATAAACAACTGCTTTAAAGAAGCCTGTGCATTTTAGTTTTAATCGTTGATCTGTAAACCAAACAGCAAATAGTAAAGCAAATACAAATTGAGGTATTGCACCAATTATCCAAAGAATTATAGTGTTACCAGCATATTGCCAAAATACAGAATCTGCAGCTAATAATTGAATATAGTTTTGGAAGTTGTTCCAGGTTGGCCCTACTTGGAATAAACCAAGTTTATAATAGTATTCAAAAAATGAAAAACCTATTGTTTCACCGAGTGGAATGAGCTGGAAGATAATAAAAATAACGAAAAAAGGGATTAAAAATAAGTATCCATATTTACTATAAGATACGTTTTTATGAATCTTTCTACTCACACCATTTGGCATGATTACGGTTTCACCAACTTTAAGATTGTTCATTTAATCCACCATCCTTTCATTATTTTTATAAATATCTCTAGAAAGGTATGCCTCCCTAGAGATAATAGACATTTAGAATTAGAAACTAGAAATCGTAAGTAACTTCAGGATATTTTGCAGTAAGTAACTTTTTGAAGTTAGCTAGAGCTTCTTCATAAGTTGCTTTGCCAGCGAAATAATCGTGCATAGCAGTTTGGAAGTTCTCGTTGCAACCTTGATCGTATGCTGACATCTTGCTTGCGTCAATCTTACTAGCAGAAGCTTCGAATAATGCGACATGGTTTTGACCACCTAAGAATGCACTTGCATATGTATCATCGGTAGCAATCGCATGCATACCACTAACAGTGTTTGTATAATCTTCAGTAACTCTAGTGATTGAGCTTTCAACTGTTCTTGAACAGGTTAATTTTTCCATGATATCTTTAATTTCAGGGATATTATCGGTTCCTTTGCATGCATGCATCCAAGTACCACCCCAATAATATGAAGCAGGACCTTCGCAAACTCTATATTTTCCAAATAAACCATTGCCTAATTCATGCTTTGTATTTCCAGCATCAAGTGAGTTGCCAAGTAAAGTGAAGTTAATTCCCCAAGTACTATAGAAGAAACCTAAGACATTTCCTTTTGGTCCTTGATCGCTTTGCCAACCAGAACTCCATAATGTGGTATCTCCACAATAACCATTCTTAACATTGACCATAGTATCATCAACCCATTTCTTAATCATTGGATCAATTGAGACAACACCTTTATCATCAACCCATGGTTTTGAAACGTTATTACTATAGGTACGATAAGCGTCATCATAACCAGAGAGAATCTTAACACCGGCATCTTTAGCTGTTTTAGCGGCAGCATTAAATTTGCTCCAATCTGCTAATTTTGCTTGTACTTTATCTGGATCAGAAGTTCCAAATACTTTTTCAGCTAAATCAGTACGATAAGCATATAACCCTGGAGTAGCTTGCCAAGTGACACCTTTTAAAGCGCCATCTGAACTAGTAGCAACTTGTTGAGTATATTTATATTGATCACTTAAATAATCATCAGTAATACCAACATCTTTTTTAACATCAAGAGTATAATCGCTATCCTTATATTTAGTGATATAATCAGCTTCACTTAAGAACATATCAATCTTATCATCAGTCGCAGCACTTTCTTGATTCTTTAAAGCTTCATCAAGTGGTACTTGATAACCGTTGTTATCATTTGCGTGAATTGTCCATTTAATAGTTGTTCCATCTCTAAGTAAATCATTACCATTTGCATCGGTACTGACATAATCTGGATAGAATTGTCTTAAACGACCTTGGAATTCATCATTCCAAGCCCAAATATTTAAAACTTTCCCACCAACTTTATCCCCTGAATCTGGACAAACTGGGCAATCTTTACCGCCATCATCACTAGTAGTCCCACCACAACTAACCACACTACTTAATAAGGCACAAGAGACTAAAGCCATCATTAATTTAACCGATTTTTTCATGAAAATTTTACCTCCGAAAATCAAGTTTTATATTATAATGCTCAACGCATTTATAACCTATTTTATAGTCAAGTCTTTAACCGTCTCCCCTTCTTGAACACAACCTTCAACAGCAACAATCTTTGGGATGAATGTTGATGGATTTTCTATTCTTTCAATTAAGTTTTGAACAGCAAGTTTTCCAAGTTCATCACTATTTTGTCGATATGTTGTAACAATTGGTCTAAGGATTCTAGAAATATTAACTCCATCGTAACCCATTACACTTATATCATCAGGAATCTTAAGTCCAGCTTGTTGAATTGCGGTTTCTCCACCAATTAATGAAATATCATCAGGGTAGATAATGCATGTTGGTCGATCATCTAAACTAAGTAGTTTTTTAGTTTCTTGACCACTGACTCTTGGATCGTGATATAAACCATCTTTAACATAATCTGGATTAACTTTAAGTTTTAATTCTTCCATTGCTTTATAGAAACCAGCAAGTCGTTTACTTGTAACATCAGTTTCTTCACCATGGATGAACGCAATCTTTTTATGTCCCTTACTAGCCGCATATTTTACAAGCGACTCTAAACCATCAACGTTATTTGACATAATTGCAGTTGAATTATTGTAAACATAATCAATTGTTACTGTAGGAACCTCACTCTTCACAAGTTCAATTACTTGTGGATCATTAAAATCAACAGACGCAATAACAACACCATCAACATTTCTATATCTAGCATGTTCAAGGTAAGTCATATGTTCATTAGTAACGTTTTGAGAAATAAAGGTAACATCATAACCAGATTTCTCAGCTTCAACCTTGAGCGCATCTAATATAGAAGAAAAGTATTCGTGACGTAATCCACTACTTGTCTTATCAACAAAAAGAATTCCAATACTATAAGTTTTCTTAAGCTTTAAAGATCTAGCACTAGCATTTGGGATGTAGCCCATCTCTTTTGCAGTCTTGCAAATAAAAGCAATTGTTTCAGGCTTTAATTCTTTACTATTATGTAAAGCCTTGGATACTGTTGCTGTGGAAACTCCACATTTATTTGCGATGTCTATAACCTTTATCATTTGAACCTCTTTAATTGTAAGCGCTTTCGTAATCGATTTCGTAATCATTATAGTTGCTAAACTTTTGAGTTGTCAACAATAAAAAAATAAAAATTTGATTTTAGGAAAAAATATATCATATTATATATGATATATGCCTATTTATTTTAATTTTTTGCCAATTATTACCTATTTTTTCTTGTTGATTTTCTCACTCAAATGTTTAGAATAGAAACTGAATAACGAAATCGTTTAAGTAAATTAAAACTCAAATTGTAAGCGATTTCATTTAAGAAAAGGGAAGAAATATCTATGAAATACGGACACTTTGATGATAAAGCTAAAGAATATGTTATAACTACGCCTAAAACTCCACAACCATGGATAAATTATCTTGGTCACGATGATTTTTTTAGCTTAATCAGCAACACCTGTGGCGGATATTCCTTTTATAAAGATGCAAAATTAAGAAGATTAACTAGATATAGATATAATAACGTTCCAAATGACGTGAGTGGACGCTTCTATTATATTAAAGATAATGATGTTGTTTGGAATCCTGGCTATTTACCAACAAAAACCGAATTAGATAAATATGAATGTCATCATGGACTCAACTATACAAGATTTATTAGCGAAAAAAATAAAATAAGTGCTAATCTATTATGTTTTGTTCCAAACAATGATAATTGTGAAATAAATAAAATTATATTAACGAATAATGATCAACAAACGAAGCATATAGAATTTTATGCTGCTGTTGAATTTTGTTTATATAATACCATAGATGACTCAACTAACTTTCAAAGAAATTTAAACATTGCCGAAGTTGAGGTTGATGATAATACTATTTATCATAAAACTGAATATCGTGAACGAAGAAACCACTACTGTTTCTTTTATGCGAATGAAAAACATGATGGATTTGACAGCGATAGAAATACATTTTTAGGATTACAAAATGGTTGGGATACCCCAGAAATGGTAGCAAAATCAAAGAGTGGTAATTCTATTTGTTCAGGAAACGAACCAATAGGATGTCATAGATTCAAAATTACCTTGACACCTGGAGAAAGCAAATCTCTAATTTTCATTTTAGGCTATATAGAAAACGATGAAGATAAAAAGTTTGTTTCGAAAAATGTAATTAACAAAGAAAAAGCTTTTGCATTAATGCAAAAGTATAATAACGATGAAAAAGTCAATGTCGCATTCATGCAACTCAATAAAACTTGGGAAGAATTATTATCCAAATTTAGTGTCGAAACAAAAGATGAAAAATTTGATAGAATGGCAAACATTTGGAATCAATACCAATGTATGACCACATATTGTATGTCTAGAAGCGCTTCCTACTTTGAAAGCGGAACTGGACGAGGAATGGGATTTAGAGATTCTTGCCAAGATTTACTTGGTTTCGTTCATTTAATTCCTGAAAAAGCCAAAGAAAGAATTATTGATATTGCATCAATTCAATTTAGTGATGGATCTACTTATCACCAATATCAACCATTAACAAAACGTGGTAATAGCGATATTGGCGGAGGTTTTAACGATGATCCACTTTGGTTAATTGCCGCCACTAGTGCATACATTAATGAAACTGGTGATTTCTCAATTTTAGATTATCCAACTCCGTTTAATAATGTTAAAGGAAGCGAAAAACCACTATATACTCACTTACTTGCAAGTATTCAATTCACTGAAAAGAATCTTGGACCCCATGATTTACCTTTAATTGGTAGAGCTGATTGGAACGATTGTTTAAATCTAAATTGTTTTAGCAAGACTCCAGGGGAATCTTTCCAAACCGCAAGTAATTATGAATCGCATAAGGCAGAATCAGTTTTTATTGCTGGAATGTTTGTTAAATATGGAAAAGAATTTGCTACCTTAGCAAATTATTATGATAAAAAAGAAGATGCAAAAGAGACTTTAAAATATGTTGATAAGGTTGAAAAAGCCACTATAAAATATGGTTGGGATGGAGAATGGTTCTTACGTGCTTATGATGCTTATTCTAATAAAATTGGCAGTAAAGAATGTGAAGAAGGGAAAATTTTTATTGAATCCAATGGTTTCTGCACAATGGCAAAAATTGGTCAAGATTTAGGGTATGGAAAAATTGCTTTAAAGAGCGTTGAAAAGCATTTAATGAATGATTATGGAATCGAACTTCTTAATCCACCATATTCTGTTTACCATCTAGAACTTGGAGAAATATCAAGTTACCCACCTGGAAACAAGGAAAATGGTAGTGTTTTCTGTCACAATAATCCATGGATTACTCTAGCTTATTGCGCTGAAGGCGAAGGCGATAAAGCATTTAAGCTTTATAAGAAAAATGCCCCAGCATATATTGAAGATATTAGTGAAATTCATAAAACAGAACCATATGTTTATAGCCAAACAATCGCTGGAAGAGCAAGTGCTCATTATGGCGAAGCTAAAAACTCATGGTTAACCGGTACTGCAAGTTGGTCATTCGTTGCTTTATCCCAAGGAATACTAGGAATTAAACCACAAATTACTGGACTCGAAATTTGTCCATGTCTACCTAAAGAATTTAAACATATAAAGATAACAAGAATATTTAGGGGTGCTACTTATTACATCTCAATAACAAATAAACATTCTAAAAAAAGTAGTATCTCTGTCGATGGTCATGAAATAGTTGGAAACATCATTCCAATTGTTCAAAATAAAAAAGTCTATGAAGTCACTGTTAATTTATAGGAGGATAATTCCATGGAAGAAAATAAAGTAACAAATAAGCAAGAGAATTTAAGTCATAAGGGCCTTACAATTTTAGAATGTCCTAAAGATGCTTATGTTTCTCTTCAAAACATTGATAAGGTTTACGATAACGGAGTTCAAGCAGTTTTTAATTTTAATTTAGATATTAAAAAACATGAATTTATTGTTTTTGTTGGTCCTTCAGGTTGTGGAAAATCCACTACTTTACGTATGATTGCTGGACTTGAAAACATTACTGCTGGAAATTTATTCATTGATGGAGAATATGTAAATGATGTTTCACCAAAAGATAGAAACATAGCAATGGTCTTCCAATCTTATGCTCTTTATCCTCATATGAGCGTCTTTGATAATATGGCCTTTTCTTTAAAAATTAATAAAGCTTTATATAAAATTTATACTCCAGAAAGTGAAGAAAAAATTAACAAAGTTGAAGCTAAATTAAATGAACTTTATGGAGAATTTAGTAAGATTAATAATAAGTTTGATAATTTAACTAGAATTAAAACCGAAAAAGAAAATGCTGAACGTGATTTAGCAACTATTCAAGATAAAAAGAAAGCCGCAAAATTTGAAAAGAAAATTAAAAAACTTGAACCAAAACTAACTGAATATAAATCTATTTGTGACCAAATGAATGATTATAATAAGAAAATTGATGCTTTAAGCAAAGAACTAAACGAAGCCAAAAAGAGTGCTCAATATAAATATGATATTGATCACAAAAATGTTAAACGTTTAGAAAATTTATTAGCCGAAAGCGAAAAACTTGGTCGAGATCAAACTTATCTCGATACAATTAGAGAACAATTAAAAACCGCAAACACAACAAAAGTTCCTGTTACTGTTTTAAAGCATGTTCCAAAAAGCGAAATTAATCGTCGTGTTCATGAAGCAGCTCGTATTCTTCAAATTGAACAATATCTTGACCGTAAACCAAAAGCTTTATCAGGTGGCCAACGTCAAAGAGTCGCTTTAGGCAGAGCAATTGTTCGTAACGCAAAAGTCTTCTTGATGGATGAGCCATTAAGCAACCTTGATGCAAAATTACGTGTTCAAATGCGTAGTGAAATTGTTAAATTACATAATCAACTAAACGCTACGACAATTTATGTTACTCATGATCAAACTGAAGCTATGACTATGGCAACAAGAATTGTAATCATGAAACTTGGACATATCCAACAAATTGGTACTCCAGTTGAAATTTATAATAATCCTGTTAATTTATTTGTTGCTGGATTTATAGGTTCCCCTGCTATGAACTTCTTTAATGTAAGTTATGATAAAGGAACAATAAAATTTGCTAATGATATTGAGATGAAATTACCAGAAAAATTATTTAAAGGTAAGAAGATTCCAAACGTTGTTATTGCTGGATTACGACCAGAAGATATTCATCCAGGAAATGGCGAACATGCAAAAGAATTTCCACAAGGAATTGTCGAAATCAAAGTTAAAGTTGCAGAACTTTTAGGTAGCGAATATTTTGTTCACGCTGATTTTGCAGGTAAAGAAATTGTTATAAAAATGGAAGCAAATCAACACATTGAGGTTGGCGAAACTATCAAAGTGTGCTTTAATCTTAATAAGTTACATTTCTTTGATGCAACTACTGAAAACGCTATATAAAGACCTCCTGAGTTCTTTTTATAGATATATAATTATTTAAGCAAACTTAATTAGTTACATTAAATACCATGTGCCCGAATGCACATGGTTTTTTCGTACAAAAAAAGCCATCGTATTGCGATAGCTCTTGATTTCCGGAGGTAAAACCGAAATTCTTTATTATTATACGAAAACATTTCGTTTTTAACAATAGATTACTATTAAAAAAGGTTAGATGCATACATGCAACTAACCTAAAATATCCATTATTTTACCGACCGGATTGCTTAATTTACTCTTTTTTTGCCAAAGAAGAATAAAGCAACAGTTCCTGGACCAGTATGACTTCCAATAGTTGTACCAACACTATAGATTTCAACCTTACCATTTAATTTAGGGAATTTTTCTTCTACTAATTTAGCAACTCTTTCAGCATCTTCTTCGCAATCAGAATTACATATATAGCATTTTCCACTATAATTAAGCCCATCTTCCGCATTCTTAACCATACAATTTACAATCTCATCAATAACTCTCTTCTTTCCAATAATCTTTTTTCTTGGAATAAGAAGTCCATGATTATCCATATTTAGTAATGGGCATAAATGCAAAATATTACCAATTAAGCCAGCAGTTTTAGTAATTCTGCCACCACGAACATAATATTCGAGATCGGTTGAGAAGAACCAGTGATGAACATTTAATTTATGTTCTTCAGCAAAAGCGTATACTTCTTCAAGACCCTTTCCCTCATCTCGTAAATCAGCAAGTTTATCCATTAATAAACCATAACCACTAGAAGCACCAAGCGAATCAACAACTAGAATCTTTCGGTCTGGATACTTTTCTTCAAGAATCCCTTTAGCGATATTGGCGCTGTTAAAAACACCAGACAATCCACTAGATAAAGAAACGTGTAAAACATCCTTCCCTTCTTTTAAAAACCCTTCAAAATACTTAATAAACTCATCAGCATTAACTTGCGATGTTTTAGTCATAACACCATCTCTCATTGCTTGATAAAAATCTTTGAATGGAATGGATTGACCAAAATCATCAGCATACTCTTTGTCACCTAAAAAGAAATGAAAACAAATAAAATGTATATCTCTCTTTTTATAGTGCTCAAGCGATAAATCGCTTGTTGAACAACAACTTAACACATAATTAGACATAACAACTTCTCCTTTAATTTACCATCGATATCTATAACAAGCATTTATCTTATTTCTAGTCTTTTACTTTCCACGTCGCTACCCTTAATCCATGTTCTGTTTCTTAAGATAAAACTTTCAAATCTTTTTATATTATTACTATATACAATATCATTTTAAAATAAAGTCAAAAAATGTATTTTTTTAATGTAAAATTTGCTATTTTTAGACAAAAACTATTCTTTTGAATAATTTGGAGCCTCAACCGTAATATCAACATCATGTGGATGAGATTCTTTTAATCCAGCGTTTGTTATACGAATAAATTTAGCTTTCTTTTGAAGAGTTGGAATATCTTTACTTCCGCAATATCCCATACCACTACGAATACCACCACATAATTGATAAACCGTATCAGCAAGTTCTCCCTTATATGCAACACGAGCTTCAATGCCTTCTGGAACAAGTTTCTTCGTTTCAGTGTTCTTATTTTGGAAATATCTTTCGGCACCACCACGTTTCATCGCCGCTAAACTTCCCATGCCAACATAAGTTTTAAATCTACGACCTTGATAAACTATTTCATCTCCTGGAGCTTCTTTTGTTCCAGCAAGTAAGCTTCCTAACATTACCGAATCAGCACCACACGCAAGAGCCTTAACAATATCTCCACTATATTTAATTCCACCATCAGCAATTACTGGAATATTTTTAGTTTTTGCATATGAGCAAACATCAACAATTGCGGTAATTTGAGGAACCCCAACACCACTTACAATACGGGTTGTACAAATTGATCCAGGACCAATTCCAACCTTTAAACAATCAGCACCAGCATCAATTAAATCAATTGCGGCTTCTCTTGTGCAAATGTTTCCAGCAATTAAAGGTAAGTTTTTATATTTACTCTTAATCTTCTTAACTAAATCAAAAACGCTAACACTATCGCCATGCGCACAATCAATTTCTAAAATATCTACACCTGCTTCAACAAGAGCATCTACTCTACTCATTGAATCTCGACCAACACCAACCGCAGCTCCGCATCTTAAGCGACCATTTGTATCCTTACATGCGTTTGGATAATCTCTAACATTATCAATATCTTTACTTGTGATTAAACCAACAAGTTTATTTTCGTCATCAACAATTGGTAACTTTTCAATACGGTGTTCCCACAAAATGTCTTTAGCTTTTTCTAAAGTAATACCAACTTTTGCCGTTACAAGTTCTTCTTTAGTCATCACATCTTTAATTAAATATTCTTTATCTTTATCTAAATATTTAATATCACGATTGGTAATAATACCAACTAAGTGCCTATCTTTATCAACGATTGGTAACCCACTAATTTTATATTGGCTGAATAAGTTTTCAGCATCTGTAACTGTATTTGTTTCTTCTAAAGTAATTGGGTTAGTAATTAATCCAGATTCATTTCTTTTAACTAGTTCAACTTGATGAGCTTCTTCTTCAATTGATAAATTCTTATGAATAAATCCAAGTCCACCTTCTCGCGCCAAAGCAATTGCTAAACGTGCTTCAGTAACGGTATCCATTGCTGCACTAACGATAGGAATATTTAAATAAATATCTCCTGCTAAATGAGTTCTTAATGATACTTCTCGTGGTAAAACATCGCTTTTTAAAGGGACAAGAAGAAGATCATCAAACGTTAATCCTATTTCAATTTTGTTTAAATCAATCATAAATTACTCCTTTAAAATCTTATAAATATTGTTAAAATTTTAAGTTTTTCAACCTATGATTTCAATTTTAAATGATAATATCGAACAAAATTAATAAGGACTTAATTTTAATTAACTGATTTTTACATTGTTAATACTATACAATTGGGTAAATAAATAACGAAATTATGTCAATATCGAGCGAAAATGTCCTAAAACATAAATTCTACTAATTTACACAATAATTCTTTTTAAAAGCATCTTGGAAATTGTCGTAATTTTCATATCTCCAAGGATGATTTAATGG
>JBAYXD010000014.1:0-23856 GCA_041673725.1 Bacilli bacterium
TTTGCCATTTTCACTCTGAAACGTGCAATAGGAAACGGCGCCTATCCTTATCCCATCCCGCAAAAAATAGGCCATATGTTGCTTGTCTTTTTCGCGAACCATATGCTCTTCCAAAAGGCCACGATACCGACGGCCCGAGAAATAGGAGATATCTTCCTTGGAGGAAATCATTTCGTCATCGAGAAGGTAGTCAATATGCGCTTTCCAAAAATCATTGATATCAGCCAAAGTTATTTCTTCAATTTTTATCATGCTGTACCCACCTGTAAATTACTGTTTATCGGTTACTTTCCAGTAGCCGGTTTTGTTAGATCCAACCCGTATAATCAAATTCATTTTTTTGAATCTCACAATAGCGTTTTGTATGGTGGTTTTCCCGAGTGACAATTTGTTTCCGATTTCAATTTGGGACATACGAGGATTGGAAATTATGCAATTCAAAACCATTCTTTCTGTTTTGGACAAATTATCTACCATGTTATCTCCCGCTTTATCTACCGCATATTCCATCTTCCAATTGTATGGAATAGTAACCTTAATCATGTTTTCGTTAATTTCAAAAGCCTTTCTTCCAAATGTCTTAGCAATAAGTGGAACTCCTTTGCCGGTTCGCTCGCTTAGGTGAGTGGAGAGGAATATGACAGAAAGTTCTTCATTTACAGGGATGCTGTGCCCGGCAAAAAATCCATCGATGGTTTGATTCGGGGCAAGACCAGAGAAAGAAATAATCTCAACCCTATCTTTAAAGAAAGTTATCATCGGCGCGGCCCTATTGATCCAATGGTTATGGATGAAGGCGTTCTTAACCGCTTCATTGAAGCATCCTTGGTCAAACAAGGAGACATCTTCTCTCACTCCTGTCTTCAAATTTTCATTAACTCTGATGGCGTTGATTGAGTTTGAGTAGTCAATGATTCTGTCAATGGCGGAAACGAGAGAGCCATTCCCAAATTCTTTTACGGAAATCAACTTATCCGACTTTTCTTTCCCTGAGAAAATGCTTACCCTGACAGGAATGTTTCCGTTATCGGCAAGGAAGCAGGCCAGCATATTGTATTTACCATCTTCGGTAAGTAGTTGAAGATTCTGCTTGAATGTTTCCTGCTTGATTTGCATGCCTTTGGCCGCATAGTAGAGGAACAATTGCTCAAAAGATAAATTCTGGATGGGGGAGATGGTGTTCGTCATTGTTGGATATCCTTTAAACAAAACGTTCCAAAGAATCGCCTCTCGTTCTGGATACTTCTTCAGGTTCACTTTGCTAGAGCCGATTCGATAGAATCTTTGATTTTCAAATTCGGTCGGTACTTTTACGGCTGAAGGAATAGTTAAAGCAACTAGTCGTTTCCCATTCATTTGCAACTCTTCGAAAGAAAAGCCAATACTGGGAGAAAGACTTCTGGCGAGGTAATTCTGTAGAGGTTCAGCTTTATATGTGATGTTGAATTTAAAGGTTGTCCCAACTAATTCATGCGTCTTATCATCAATGCCAAAAATGATATACCCATTCTTTTTGCCGAAAACAGCAGAAACGTTTGACAAAGCTGAGATATATTCACCTAATATTCGCGGCTCAATGTAGTTTGATTTGAAATCAAACCATTCTTCTTCATCGCTTCTTCCAACTAGGTCGTTAATAACAGTTTCTATCATGATTATTCTCCTACTAATATTATACTCGATTGGTAGATAAAGTGGTAGATAAAGTGGTAGATAACATTGTTTATAGTAAAGAGAAATCAACGCTTTAAATCTTTTTGCATAATCAAGCTGTTTCGCATTTATACGTTTTTTGAGATACAGAGTCAAAGGCAGCACCCTTCTTAGTGATGTGTTGAAAAGCAAATCATCTTGAGACTTTAGGCATGTTATCAGTCAATCGTCCTTGAACCTATGCAAAAACCGTTTAACGGGTATGCACCCCCTAGATTAATCCGTTTAACGAGTGGGCCTTCTTTTGCCTCTAAAAGCCGAGAAAAGAACATGATCGACCAAACCGAAGTAAGCCTGCTATCAAGAAAAGGCCCCATTAATCGCAGTTTTTGCCACAAAAAAAGTGATACCCGTTTGTATCACTTTTATCGTTTCTCTCAATGGAGCAGGTGACGGGAATCGAACCCGCGTAATCAGCTTGGAAGGCTGAAATTCTACCATTGAACTACACCTGCGCGCTTAAATATTATATTAGAAGAGGGAATAATATTCAAGTTAAAAAAAGCGACTTCATAGTCGCTTAATTCTTATTATCTTAATGAACCTTCAATAAAGTTTTTAAGAGTTTTTGAATCCATATATCCAGCAGTGGCTTTTAATAGCTTCCCATCCTTTAAAACGACAATAGTAGGGACTGCACGAACATTGAATCTTGCTGATAATTCTTGATTCTTATCAACATCAATACTAATGAAACGATAATCGGATAATTCATTACTAACTTCTTCAAAATTTGGATGGAGCATTTTGCATGGACCACACCAAGTAGCATTAAAATCTACAACACTAACACCAGTTTTTACTAGTTCATCAAAACTAGCGACACCAACTAATTCTTTAACCATAATTTTCTCTCCTTTTTAATAACCGAATATTAGGTAGAATACAAAATAAATTATAGCGACATGGATTGGATAATATAAATAGAATCCATATTTTGATAATTTTGACGTGTGCCCTTTTTTGCCATTATAGAAATATATAACGATACAAGCAAAGAGCATTGCTGATTGTAATCCACCATCAATAAGCTCATTAAGTCCTTCCTCATAAAGCGGAAGATAAGTAATAAGATAGCAAATAAGTGCAATAAAAGCAATTATGATGCATACAATACCATTCTTTGATCTTTGGTAATCGTTTGTAGATGAAAAAGCATCGATGTTATCTTGACTAACAAGTCTCTTTTTAATTTGATTATCATAGAGTTTATAACCAATTAAAGGGCCAAAAAATAATAAAGATGAGATAATATCGTATTGTAAAAGTAGGCCATTTATATAAGGTAAAGCGACAAAACTTTTTAGGTCAATAACATCAAAAGAAAGCATTAATTTTAAACCAAAGGAAATTACTATATAAATAATAGGAAACACAACCAACCATTTGTGTTTTGCATAAAATAAAAAGTAGTAAGATAAAGCAAATAAGAAGAGGGAAATAAAGATATTCCCTTGTAAGCCAAAGTCAAAATTTGTCACACTTTGAAGAATTAACATAATCGCATATATGCCTATAGCCTCAATTCCAAGCATTAATATATGCCTTTTTATGTTAGAAGTATGTTTTAAGCCTTCAATTAAAGCAAAGATAAATAATGGTAAAGATAAGCGCCCAACGAATCGTAAAACATAACCTATAATATAGGAATTATCAAAGGTATAACTATTCATCATAAAGAAACCTACATGATCAAAAGTCATAGATATTAAAGCTATGATTTTAATTACGTATATTGATATACCTTTATTCGCCTCTTTCTTTTCCATTAGATTATATTACCAATAATAGTCATGATTATTGCAAATAAATTATTTGTCATGTGTGCTACGATAGATGTTTCTGGTCCTTCTTTATCATAAACATAGCAAAATAATAAACCACTAATTATGTAAGATGGGAGATTTAAAAATTCAACTTTCATATCGCCAAAGAAATCAAAGTGAATAAAACCAAAAATAAGGGCGGTTAAAATATAAGCAACGACTCTATTATATTTTCGAATAAAACTAAATAATCCAACTCGATACCCGATTTCTTCGCAAATTGGCCCAACGATTCCAAATATCAAAGTTGATAAAATTGGAAATATAGCAACAATTGAGTCAATGCTACTTTCATTATTGTTTGAAGTTAATCCAGGGTATAGTTTTGTAACAATCATGCTATAAAGAGCATTAACAAAAATGATTAAAAATCCATAAGCAATACCATATAGATATGTTCTACTTTTAAAGATGTTTTTAAAAATAAGTTTTATATCATTTTGTAAAATCAATCCAAACACCCCAAAAATTATTAAATAGATTGAAAAGTTTAACATCGCATTTCCAGTAGTGGTAGTTAAAAAATATGAGTTAAAAATTCCAGTTATATATGAAACTAACAAACCCATTAAATTAAAGCCAATTAAAACAATAAAGAAGAAACTTAATTCTTTTGAACTAGAAACGTCTCTTCTATTTTGGAAGGCAAACAAATTCTTTTTTATTGTTGTTTTAGGACTAATTTTAGGTTCAATTATTTCTGGTTCGGATTTTTGAATTTCTTTTTCTTTTTCTTCATCAGGAATAATGTATCCACAATATGGACACTTTTTCATATCACTATCTATTAATAAGCCACAGTTTGGGCATTTTTTCTTTTCGTTCATTCTTTCGTCCTGACCTAAATTATATTATAATCAAGAAGAAAAGAATACTTAAATGGAATTTACAATTAATAAAAATTATGAAAAAGAAATTGATGTTGAAAAATCTAGGTTTATTGCCTATTTATTTAAGATAGATTCTAAAGATGATTTTAATAAAAAATTAGATGAAATTAAGAGCGATAACATAAAAGCAAGACATCATTGTTTTGCTTATATTTTGGATAATGATATGCGTTTTAGCGATGATGGGGAACCTAAAGGAACAGCTGGGAAACCAATTTTAAATGTTCTAGTAAACAAACACTTAAATAATTGTGCAATTGTAGTTGTTAGATATTTTGGTGGCACTTTATTAGGCAGCGGAAGGCTTTTAAGAACCTATAGCATGAGTGCAACCACTGTGTGCATGGATGCGAAATTATGCGAAATGGTCGAAGAAAAAGAAATTACTGTTCAAGTTGAAATTGATAGTTTTGACGTTTTTAAAAATTATCTAAATAAAGCGCATTTTTCTATTAAAAGAACTACGTTTAATGATAGAATAGAAATAGTTTTTTACACTCCCTTAAATTTTAGTGAAAATTTAGAGTCCCTCTTTTATAAAAAAGTAAAAGTTATGGATGAAAGAGTTGTTAAAAACGAGAAAGAGGTTTAGAAATGGCAAACGAAGAAAATTGCAATCATAATTGTGAAGGGTGTGACGTTGAAAATTGCTCGTCGCGTAGTGGCGGAATTGAGAAAATAAAAACAAACGAACAAAGCTCTTTTAAGCATGTAATTGGTGTTATTAGTGGTAAAGGTGGCGTTGGAAAATCTTTTGTTACTAGTATGTTAGCTGTTATGCTTCAAAGAAAAGGATATAAAGTTGGTATTCTTGATGGAGATATTACTGGTCCATCAATCCCAAAAGCTTTTAACATTCATGAACAAGCAAGTGGCGATGGAGTTAGTCTAATTTATCCAGCGGTAACAAAAACTGGGATTAAAGTTATTTCATCAAATATGCTTTTACAAAATGAAACTGACCCAATTATTTGGCGTGGAGTCCTTATTTCAAATTTATTGAAACAATTTTATACAGATGTTTTATGGGAAGAATTAGACTATTTATTAATTGATATGCCACCAGGAACAGGAGATGTTACTCTTACAGCATTTCAATCTTTCCCAATTGATGGAGTAGTTATTGTTACTTCACCACAAGAATTAGTTAGTGTCATTGTTAAAAAAGCCGTTAATATGGCTAAAGAAATGAATATTAACGTTCTTGGGTTAATTGAGAATATGTCCTACGTTGAATGTCCAAAATGTAAGACTCATATTGAGATTTATGGTAAATCTCATGCGGAAGAAGTAGCGAAAGAAGAAGGTATTGAGTTACTTGGACGTATTCCTCTTAAGGTTGGTGTTAGTGACCTTGTTGATCAAGGTCGTATTGAAGAGGTTAATATTAGTGAATTAGATGGAGTAGTAAATAAGCTTTTAAAGTGAGGTAAGCATAATGATTAGTGTAAAAGAATTTAAAGATCGAAGAGCTAAACTCTATAAGGAAATGGATGATAGTAGCGTTTTAATTCTTTATGCAGGTGTTGCTAAAAAGAGTAGCGAAGATGATACTTATGATTTCTTAGCAAACCGTAATTTCTTTTACTTAACTAATATTGAGCAAGAAGGTTCGGTTCTTCTTGTCACCAAAAGCGACAACATTATTTCAGAATTTCTTTTCATTCAAGAATATGATGCTAATAAAGAGAAGTGGACTGGAATTAGATTAACAAGTGATGAAGCTTGCAAAAAAAGTGGGATTACTAACGTCTTATATTTAAATACATTTGATGCTCAACTTAGTATGATTTTAAATAAAAAAGAGCATGTTTTTGGTTACTTCGAAAAATTATATCTTGATTTAGATCCAGAACTTAAAGTTGCAGATTCAACAACAACTAAAGAAATTATGGAACGATTACATAGTAACTATAATTATTTACAATTTTTAGATATTTATGGGATTATTTGTAAATTAAGAGGTGTCAAAACTGCACAAGAAGTTGAAGAATTAAAAGAAGCGGTTTCAAAAACAAATATTGGCTTAAATAAAATTATTAGAACTATTCAACCAGGCCTATTTGAATATCAGATGCAAGCATTATTTAAATACACGATTAGTGATTATGATAATTCACCATTATCATTCCCTACAATTTGTGCAAATGGCGTAAATGCAACTATTCTTCATTATCCAAACGGAACATCCAAATTAAAAGATGGAGATTTAGTTTTATTTGATTTAGGCGCTAAAAACAATGGTTATTGTGGTGATATATCTAGAACTTTCCCAGTTAATGGAAAATTTACTGACCAACAAAAGTTAATTTATAACATTGTTCTTGGATGCAATAAGATGATTATTAAATCCGTTAAACCTGGAATTACTATTAAAGATTTACAAAAATATACAATCGAATATCTTTCAAGAAAATGTCTTGAAGCAAATTTAATTGCTTCTTTAGATGATATTCATAAGGTTTATTATCATAGTATTTCTCATCATATTGGTCTTGATTGCCATGATCCTGTAAGTTTAACAACTCCACTTGTTAGTGGAAATATTATTAGCGATGAACCAGGACTTTATTTTAAAGATTTAGGAATTGGAATTCGTATTGAAGACGATCTATTAGTAACTGATGATGGTTGCTATTGTTTGTCTGGAAATATAATTAAAGAAGTTAGCGATATTGAAAAAGCTATGCTCTTTAAGGAGTAAAAATTATGAAATACAAATGCTTAGTTTGTGGACAAATTATTGATAATAATGAAATGTGTCCATTCTGTGGAAGTGATTCATCACAAATTGTTCCGATTGATTCTCAAGGGAAGAAGGGACATTTTAGATGTCTTGTTTGTGGTAGAGAAACTGAAAATGGTGATTATTGTCCATATTGTGGAAGCCAAAGACTATATAATTTAGATACTAAAAAAGCTGAGGATACTTCATCAATTGAAATTCCAAGTGAAAAAGTAAACGAGAATGAAGGGAATGAAGTTAATAATGAAGAAAATCATGAAGAAGCACAATTTGGTGCTGAAAGTGATATGACAACTTCGGTCGATGTTAAAAAAGAAGATGAATCTAATGAAGAAGTTCCTGAAGATTCGGTGCAAGAAGAAAATAATCTTGAAGAAGAAGTTCCAAATGAACAAACTGAAGTCGATGAAGAGAGTTTAGAATCTCGATACTTTAAGATTTTTGGTGAAATGTTACCTTTAGATTCAATTAAGAATCCTGATCCAGAAAAAGTTAATGCTTTATATCGTATTGGTATTAATCGTGGAGAAAAAATTAGTCCTGATGAAATTGCTAAATTCTTTTATGATGATGAACCAAAAGAAGAAGAGATTAATGAAGAAATTCCAGTTGAACCAATAATTGAAAAACCAAGCGAAGAAGTTAAGGAAGTTGAAAAAGAAGTTGTTGAAACTAAAGAAGAACCAATTATTCAACCTTTAGAACAAAAAGTTAATATCAAAGCTGAATTATTATTAGCAATTACTACATTAATTACTAATGAAGAATTAGACGATGTTTCCTATAGTTTGCTCGAATCTTTGAGCAATGAGATTAGTGATGAAGTTAAGTCTAGTGGAGACGAAAAAGAAAGAATTCTTTCTTTATTAAATGCTCTTGTTGAAGAGGACAAGAAAAATGGGGATGCTAAACTTTCTATACATCAAAAGTATTTAGATTTATTTAAAGTATTATTTAGCAAATAAAAGATGATTAAGAATATATTTTTTGATTTTAACGGAACTCTTTTGGATGATTTAGATTTATGTTGTGATATCGAACAAAAGATGATGATTAAATATAATTTACGACCATATTCTAAAAAGGAATATTGTGATAAATTCTTTTTTCCAGTGCGCGAATATTATAAGGAAACAGGGTTTCCTGATGAAGAATTTCAAGTAATTGCTGATTTTTTTAACGAGCAATATTACCATCGTTGGTTTAGCGAAACAAAGCTTTATCCTGATGTTAAAGAATGCTTAATTAATCTAAGAAAATTAGGTTATAAAATTTATTGTTTATCCGCAACCGAAGATGTTTTTCTTAAGAAGCAATTAGACTTTTTAGGAATTTTAGATTGCTTTGATGGAATATGTGGTGCAAATAATAATCTTGGGATGGGCAAGATTGCTTATGGAAGGTTATTTGCTAAAGAACATAATGTAAAATCAAATGAAACAATTATGGTTGGCGATACAATTCACGATTATGAAGTTTCTCAAGATTTAGGATATGGGTGTATTCTTTTTTCAGAGGGACACAATTCTATTAATAGATTAAAGACAATTGGCGTTCCAATGTTTAATAACTATAAAGAATTAATAAATATCATACAAAATTGGTTATAATATAAAGACTAAGAGGGCAAGATGAAAAAGAGAGTTAGTTTTCAACCAAGATTCTGGATAAGTGCAATTATTGTATTAGTTGAATTATTATGCGTAATTGCAGTTTTTGTTTTGTTAATTATTTATCCATTTTGGAATAATTTTATGATTATTCCATTAATTATTTTGCTCGTTTTAGATACTGTTTTAGCTTTATTTATTGCAAACTCTAAAGCAGAAGCCGCATTTAAAATAAGTTGGCTGGTTATTGTTATGGTTTTACCTTTTGCAGGCGCCGTCATTTATTTATTATTTGCTAATAAAATTACTACTAAAAAAGTAAGACAACAACGTATTAATGTTATTGATGAATTAATGATTAAATGTCGTCCCGATTCAACTATGGAATTAGCAAAAATTAAATCAATAAACGAAGATGCTGGAACTATTGCTAATTATTTATATTTAAATGCTAATGCTGCAACTTATCAAAATACTGATGTAGAATACTTTAAAATTGGTGACTTAAGCAAAGAACCAATGATAAGGGAACTTAAAAAAGCCAAGAAATTTATTTTTCTTGAATACTTTATTATGCAATCAGGAGACTTCTTTGATTCACTTTTTGATGTTTTAAAAGAGAAGGCAAAAGAAGGAGTGGATGTTCGTATTATTTATGATGATTTTGGTTGTTCAAGCAAGATGTCATCATTCTTTTATAAAGAAGTTAGAGATGCTGGAATTAAGTGTCATGCTTTTAACTTAATTCGTCCATTTATTGATTTACGACAAAATAACCGTGACCATCGTAAGATTATGGTTATCGATGGAGTTGTTGGGTTTACTGGTGGAATTAATCTTGCTGATGAATATATAAATATTGGTTCAAAGTTTGGCTTATGGAAAGATAATTGCGTCATGCTTAAGGGCGAAGCTGTTAATGGATTAACCAATTTATTTTTATCAATTTGGGGTCTTGTTGATCGTGATTTAAAAGAAACCAAAACTCTAAAAAATATTGGAAACTATTCTTATTACAACAATAAGGAATTAGATACGAGAAAAATTAAGGAATCAAAAGGATTTGTTATTCCTTTTGGGGAAGAACCTTTCGATGGTGAAGAGACTGCAAGAAACGTTTTCTTGCAAATGATTAGTAGAGCAAATAAGTATGTTTATATTTCGACTCCTTATCTTATTTTAGATGAAGAATTAATTTGTGCTCTTCAAACAGCGGCAAAAGGTGGAGTCGATGTTCGAATTATTACCCCAGGCACACCAGATAAAAAAATAGTCTATCAATGCACTAGAAGTTATTATGGAGTCTTATTAATTGACAACGTAAAAATTTATGAATATAAACCAGGTTTCAATCATGAAAAAATGATTGTAGTCGATGGTAAGATGGCTGAAACCGGAACAATCAATTTTGATTTTAGAAGTTTATATCTTCACTATGAAAATGGTATTTTCTTCTTTGGCGGAGACGAAGTAAAAGTCATGGAAAAAGATCTTGAAGATATGCTTAAAGAGAGTCGAGAAGTAAGTACCGCAAGATATCTTAAAGCATCTAGACTTAGAAGACTTTGGTGGTCAATATTAAGAATTGTTGCAACAATGTTTTAGTTTAAAAACAATGTCGCATATATGCTAAAAAATAAAAATCCATGTGTTTTACCACATGGATTTTGCTTTTAGTCGTTAAGCTCTTCGTTAGAATCGCTATCATCCTTAACATGTGCATCATGTTTTTTACGCTCTGATGTGTTAAGAATCTTTTTACGAATTCTATAAGTTTTTGGAGTGATTTCGACAAGTTCATCTGAATTAATATAATCGAGACAAGCTTCAAGAGTCATCTTTCTTGGAACCTTAAGAACAACAGTGAAATCTTTGTTACTTGAACGTTGGTTGGTTAAGTTTTTAGTAGCACAAACGTTGACTGCTAAATCAACATCATATTTATTTTCACCAACAACCATACCTTCATAAACATCAATTCCTGGGTTAATGAACATAACTCCACGTTCTTCAACGTGTTGAATTGCGTATGGAGTTGCCATACCTTTTTCGGTAGCAACTAATACACCAATTTGACGTTCACCAATATCTTTTTTCTCAACTGGACGATAATCTTTAAAGGTATGAGCAATAATTCCATAACCTTTTGTAATAGTAAGATAATTAGAAACAAATCCTAATAATCCACGTGATGGAATAACATAATCAATCTTAGTATTAGCGTCCCCAGCATCCATATTAATTAAGGTTGCATCACGAGTACCTAAAGTAGTCATGATATCACCAACATATTCGTTTGGAACTTCAACAGATAAATCTTCAAATGGTTCGCATTTGACACCATTAATCTCTTTAATAATAACTTGTGGACGGCTGACTTCAAGTTCGAAGCCTTCACGTCGCATATTTTCAATTAAAATACCTAAGTGTAATTCGCCACGTCCAGCAACAATCCATGATTCTTTATTTGGAATTCTTTGAACTCTAAGTGAGACATCTTTTTGAACTTCCTTATAAAGTCTTTCTTGAATCTGTCTTGCAGTTAATAAATTACCATCACGACCAGAGAATGGTGAACTATTTGTACCAAAAGTCATAGTCATAGTTGGTTCATCAATATGTATTGCTGGTAATGGTTCAACTTTCGAATTATCGCAAATTGTTTCACCAACGTTAATATCTGGTAAACCAGCAATTGCGACAATATCTCCAGCTTCAGCAGTATCAATTTCTTGTTTCTTGATTCCAAAGTAACCAATGACTTTTTGAATCTTGAATTGTTGGACACTACCATCTCGACGTGCACAACTGACAACAGTATTATTTTGAATCGTTCCTCTTTGGATACGACCAATTCCCATACGACCTACATAATCATTATAATCAAGCATTGCAACTTGAAGTTGAAGTGGACCTTCGTGAGTAACACGTGGTTCTGGAACTTCACTTAAAATTAAATCAAAAATAGGATCCATTCCTTCTTTTTGAGTAGATAATGCTGGATCAAGTGATGAGGTACCATTTAAAGCGCTGCAATAAGCAACTTTAAAATCTAAGAAATTATCTGGAGCACCAAGTTCCATAAATAATTGAAGAACTTCATCAACAGCTTTGCTTGGATTTGCGTTTGGTCTATCAACCTTATTAATAACAACGATTGGTTTTACATTAGCTTCAATTGCTTTCTTTAAAACAAATCGAGTTTGAGGCATAGTACCTTCAAAAGCATCAACAAGTAATAAACAACCATCAACCATGTGCATAATTCTTTCGACTTCTCCACCAAAATCGGCATGCCCTGGAGTATCGAGAATATTAATCTTAGTATCTTTATAAAGAACTGAAGTGGTCTTAGCTAAAATAGTAATTCCTCTTTCTCTTTCGATTGGATCACTATCCATAACACGGTCCACGATTTTTTCATTTTGTCTAAAAGTATTTGAGCACTTTAAAAGTTGATTGACGAGAGTAGTTTTACCATGATCGACGTGCGCTATAATTGCTACATTTCTCATTTTCATAATTCAATCCTCCTTAAAATGTGAATAACGATTAATAAAATAACACATTTGGGGGTAAATTTTCAATATAAATATATTTATATATTTATGAAGAGGTCACTATTAAGAAAGTAGATTTCATGAAAATTTACATTTTTTTAATTCTTTCTACTACCTTTTTTCCTTCGTTTTATCTATAATTATCGAGTATGAGAACAAATGGAATTTTAATGGCTGTTTCATCTCTTCCTGGAGAACAAGGAATAGGTGATTTTGGTGATGTGGCGTTTGAGTTTGTTGATTTGCTTAAAAAAGCAAAGATAAAAATTTGGCAAGTTTTACCTTTAAATCCAGTTGGCTATGGAAACTCTCCATATCAATCTGAATGTGGTGAAGCTCTCGACCCAATCTATATTTCTTTGAGTACCCTTGTTAAAGAAGGTTACTTAAAATCTGTTAAAAAATTTAATGAAGATTCTGTTCGAGTTGACTACGAACATGTTCGTGAATTTAAAGATAAGTATCTTCGTCTCGCTTTTAAAAAAGAAAAAGATACTAGCACAAAAGAATTTAAAGAATTTGTTAAAAGTAAGAGTTGGTTAGAAAATTATGCAAAGTTTCATATCTTGTTTTTAAAGAATAATTATCAAGAATGGAATTCATGGGAACTTGTTGAAAGATATGACCCATATAAACATCAATTTGATTATACGAAATATCAAAAAGAAATACTTTTTATAGAATGGTGCCAATTTATTGCATACAAGCAATTCTTAAAATTAAGAGAATATGCTAATAAAAATGGTGTCGCGTTGATGGGAGATATACCATTTTATGTTGGCGGAATGTCTAGTGATGTTTGGAGCAATCAAGATGATTTCTTACTTGATGATGAAGATCAATTTACTTATATTGCCGGTGTACCACCAGATTATTTTAGTGCGACTGGTCAACGTTGGGGCAATCCAATTTATGATTGGGCACAACTAAAGAAAGACAAATATGATTTTTGGATGAATAGATTTAAAGAAGCAAATAAGCTTTATGATATTTTACGTATTGATCACTTTAGAGCATTCGATTCTTATTGGAAAATTCCTGTAAGTTGTCCAACTGCTATTGAAGGAACATGGGAAAAAGGACCTGGAACTGATTTGTTTGATACGCTTAAAAATAGCGACATAAAAATCGATATTGTTGCGGAAGATTTAGGCGATTTATTCCCTTCAGTTTTAGAATTAAAAGACCATTATGGATTCCCTGGAATGTATGTTTTGGAATTTAACTTTTTAAATGCTAAATCAGAAATTAGTAAAAACCAAATTGTTTACACTGGAACGCATGATAACGATACTTTACTTGGCTGGTTTAATAATCTTCATATTGAAGAACAAAATCAAGTTAAATTAAAGATGAAAGTCTTAAAAGTTAAAGGGAAAACTTTAACTGAAAAGTTCTTAAATTATGCTTATTCTTCAATTAGTGATTTTGTTATTACTCCAATGCAAGATTTCTTAGAACTTGGTAGTTTTTCACGTATGAATACTCCAGGAACTTGCTGCCCACCAAATTGGGAATTTAAAATTAAGAGTTATACTGAATTTAATAAAGTCTTACCAAAGATTTTAGCTTTAAATACAAAGAGTAAGAGAATCTAATATGTATAATGTTGGATTAATTTCTTTAGGATGTTGCAAAAATACAGTTGATAGTGAATCTATTTTAGCAATGCTTAAAGAGGGTGAATTTAATGTTGTAACTGATTTAAATATTTGTGATTTAATAATCATTAATACTTGTGGTTTTATTTTAGATGCTAAAGTTGAAGCGATAAACGTTATATTAAAAGCTTTAGAATATAAAAAGAAAACTATTGTTGTTGGGTGTCTTGTTGAAAGATATAAACAAGATTTAATTAATGAATTTCCAGAAGTAGATGCTTTCGTTACTTTAGATGATTATGGTAAATTACCTGAAGTCATTAATAAAGTAATGAATAATGAAGTAGTCGATAAAAACTTTGATGTTTTTAATCGTTTATTATCAACTCCATCCTATACGGCATATTTAAAAATATCCGAAGGGTGCGATAATTTTTGTGCTTTTTGTGCTATCCCATTTATAAGAGGAAGATTCCATAGTTATCCTCTTGATGAACTTATTAAATATGCTAAAGATTTAGCTAAAATGGGTGTAAAAGAATTAGTTGTAATCTCTCAAGATACAGTTAGTTATGGAAAAGATTTAAAGCATGGTGAAACTCTTTATAAGTTATTAAAAGAATTGGATGAAATTGAAGGTCTTGAATTTATTCGAGTTTTATATACTTATCCCAATGGAATTACTGATGAGATTCTTCATTTAATAGCGAAATCTACTAAGATTATGCATTATTTTGATATTCCTTTGCAACATTGCAATACTCGTGTTTTAAAGAGTATGAATCGTCATGATACTAAAGAATCTATTTTAGATTTATATAAAAGAATTAAAGAAATTGTTCCTGATGCAATTTTAAGAACAACTTTAATTGCTGGTTTTCCAGGTGAGACTGATGAAGAGGCCAACGAGCTTTTAGATTTTATTAAAGAAATAAAGTTTAATCATTTAGGCGTTTTTGCTTTTAGTAAAGAAGAAGGAACCAAAGCCGCTTTACTTAAAGATCAAATAGATGATAAGGTTAAAAATAATAGGAAAGATGCTTTAATGAACGAACAAAAAAAGATTTCTTATGAATTAAATAAAGCAATGGTTGGGCAAGTTTATAAAGCAATTATTACGAAAGTTTTACCAAATGATGAATATGAAGTGCGTTCAAAGTTTAATTCACCTGATGATATTGATGGTTCGATAATTTTACAAACAAAAAAACTTCACAAGGAAGGTGAAGTTTTAAAAATAAAAATCAAAGCTGCTTTTGTTTATGATTTATTAGCAGAAGAAGTATAGTTAGAATAAATTTATAGTCGCATAAAAGCCTTTTTATGAAAAGAGTGGACTTTATATATGTTTTTTTGTCTTTTCACACAAATGATAAGAAGATAAAAAGACCTAATTTTTTCGGGATAATTTTTAATAAAAACAAACAAAAAAGAGGTGATATTCAATTATTTAAAATGTAATTGAAATTATATCTAATATTGTATAAAATAATAAAGCACGTGGATATGCCCCCTTAGTTAAGTGGTATAACGGATCCATGGTAAGGATCTATTCGTAGTCCGATTCTGCGAGGGGGCACCAGTGCTTTTTTTATGCGATGGTTGTCGTGTTTTTCCAAAAAAAGGTAGCAAATTGGTAGCAAATTGGTAGCGACCATATTTAAAATAAGTGCAAAAATAAAGGGTCAATTTAGACCCTTTTGTCATTTTTAGCTCCTGCTTTTCATCTTTTATTTACAATTTTTAAAAATTTTATCAAGATCTTCTTTCTTCGTTCTTGGAAAGAGATGACAGTATGTATCGTAGGTTTGTCTTGTTGAACACAACGCTGATGAAGACGACTTAGAACTTGATCATTAATCGTGGTCTCGATTGAAAGTGTCTTTATATGCTACAAAGCATCTTTTAACCTAAATTACCCTTATTTCTTAGGTTCTTTTTATGGTGTCTTTCTTGAAACTTTTACTTACAAACCTGTCTTTTTTGACACCACCCTAATTTTATCTGCTACCTTTTTAAGGAAATTTCGTGAAGATTTAATAACGTGGTGTAAGATTTAATAACGTGGTGGAAAAAACACTAATAAAAACAGCTTTTATAATGAAAAATAAAGAAAAACAATCTACGACAAATTTAAGCAACGTTTTAAGCGAACTGCGAGGGAGCACCAAAAAAAATAAAACACCGATTTTGTCGGTGTTTTTTTAGGAACAAAATACGATTTAATTATTCCTTTTTTCATTATAGCGTTATTTAATGCTAAATATTAAACAAGTGAAGTTCCGTCATTATCATCAGTAATTTTGTCTTTCTTTTTCTTTTTATCAAAGCCATGTACCCAGTCACTAAATAAGAAATAGAACAAGAAAATGACGGAACTTATTCCCCATGTAAGAGGGTAAGCCCAAAAGATTAGTTCTATTGTATGACTAATACTTAAAGCGCAATAGATATAGATAACTCTAAGGACACACCATATAGCAAGCATAATTATCATTGGAACAATCGCTTTTCCAGCTCCTCTACATACTGCGGCAACACAATGGGCAAAAGCGAGTAAACAATAGAAGAAACATTCAATACGACATTGCGACACAGCATAACTAATAACGACTTCGTCGTCATTAAATAAGCGAGCTAAGTAGGGGATTGTAAAGAAAAATATTACGCCAATTAATTCAGCCAAGATCATTGATGTTATAATTGCAAACTTTGACCCTTCTTTAGCTCGCTTATATTCTTTAGCTCCGAGATTTTGACCAACGAAAGTTGTAATGGATAGATTAAAACTTGTAATTGGAAGAAAAGCAAAGCCTTCGAGTTTTGAGTAGGTACCGCATCCAGCCATAGCGTCACTTCCAAAACTATTGATATTTGATTGAACAAAGACATTAGCAATAGCTATTACGGAATTTTGTATTCCAGACGGGATACCATATTTTAGTATTTGAGTAATCATATTTTTATAGAATCTTATTTCTTTAAATTCTACTTGGTAGATAGTACCTTTTTTCATTAAATAAATTAAACACATTATGGAACTACATAATTGAGAGATTCCAGTTGCAAATGCTGCTCCAGCGACACCCCACTTAAAAACTGCAACAAACAATAGATCAAGTAGAACATTTAAGCATGAAGCAAATATTAAGTAATATAAAGGACGACGACTATTACCTACCGCTTGCATGATGCCACTTAGAATGTTATACATAATGATTCCGGTTACCCCTAAAAAGTAGATAGTAAAGTAAGTAATAGATTCTGGAAGAACGTCTTCTGCTGTTCCCATCCAAATTAACATGTAGCGAGATAAACCTGTGCCCAAGATTGTAAGAAGGAGACTAGAGGTTAGACCAAAAGCAATATCTGTATGGATGGCTTTTTTCATATCGCTATAGTTTTTAGAACCAAAATATTTAGCAATTAAAACACCGGCTCCCATTGCGGTGCCAGTAATAAAGCCGTTAAACAGAAATATTAAGTTACCAGATGACGAAACAGCTGCTAAAGCTTGTTTACTAACAAAGTTACCAACAATCAAAGAGTCGACAGAATTATATAGTTGCTGAAAGAGATTGCTGATGAAGATTGGTATCGCAAAATAGATTATGTTTTTCCATACCGATCCTTGAGTCATGTCTTTAGTTGTTGTCATAGTGTTATTTAGCCTTATGGATAATCATAAACCAAATAAATTGGTATGGAAACCAATATAATTTTTAATTTATATTATTCGAAAAATAATAAATATTTTTAATAAATCTCATTATTCTTCTGATTTTTTAATAATACTAATAAAATCTCTTTCAGCATTACTTAAAGTATGATTTTTCAAATAGCAAAGACATAAAGTTACTTTAATCTCAGGAATAATATCGATAACTTTATTGGCTGGATTATTTACGTAGTTAGCATCTCTAGCAAAGAAGATTGCTGAATTTTTATTTACTTTTAAATCAAAGGCAGATAAAAATCTTCTTTGTGTATAAACAATATTTGGTTCAATTCCAGCTTTTTTAAAAGCTTAAATAGTTACTTTTTTTAAATATGAGTGTGATTCGAGTAAGGTTAGAGATTCATTCTTTAAATCATTGATGGTTAGTGTTTTATGTTTTCCTAATTTACTTTCGACTGGAGTAACGATGACTAAGTGGTCTTCAACAAAACGGATTTTAACTAAATCATCATCACTTTTTGGGTCACAATAAATAAAAGCCATTGATACTGTACCTTCCTTTAGTGCGTTATATAAATTGGCGGTGTCATCTTCGACTAATCTAACATTATATTGACTATGGTTGTTAAATAAATCGGATAAAGGTTTAGTTAAACCCACTGAATCAAAAGAAGGAATAACTCCCAAACATAAAGTTTCTTTTATTTTGCTATCAATTTCTTTTATTTGATCGAGATATTTTTGGTATTGAGAGATTATTTGTCGACAAACAGGAATAAAAGCCTCGCCATATTCAGTCAGTTCTACTTTTCTAGTTGTTCGATTAAATAAGGGAACATTTAGTTCTTTTTCTAATGCTTGAATATGTTTAGAAAGGCTTGATTGCGACATAAAGAGTTCTTCAGAAGCAGCTAAATAGTTACCAATTTCTGCGGTTTTTAAAAATTCTTTCAAATAAGTAATTTCCATAAATTAATTCCTTTTTCGAATAAATTATATATTAGAAAAAATTGATAATTCAACCTTATTAGCAAAAAATGTTAAAAAGAGGTTTTTATATGGCTCGACCAAAAATTGATTTTAAAGTTGAATTTACATATCGAATAATAAATAAAGATATTATAGATATTACCGCCCCAATGAAGGAGCAAATTTATATTATTAGTGGAACTAATAAAACGATGATTATTGATAATGGAATGGGTATTGGTTCGCTTAAGGAATATATAAAACAATTTAATTTGCATAAAGATATCATCATGGTAGATACTCATGGTCATCCTGACCATGCTGGGGGAAATATTGAATTTGATAATTGTTACTTAAATCCTCTTGATTTACCAGTATATAAAAAAATGGTTACAAAAAAATATCGTGCTGGAGATGTGCGTAATATATTTGCTAATGATGGAAAAATATTAATAGATAATTTGTTAGATTTTAAAGAAAATACTCTTCCATTAGTTGATGGGCAAGAATTTGATTTAGGAAATCGAAAAATTAAATGTTATTTAGTACCTGGACATACTGAAGGTTCAATGGTTCTTTACGATGAAAATACAAAAACACTATTTGTTGGAGATGCTCTAACACTAAAAGAAACTTGGCTTTATTTATGGTATAGTACTTCCTTAAAAACTTATTACGAGTCTTTATTACATCCGTCCCAGTCGGATGAAATTTGAATAATATATATTTCATAAAAGGAGAAAATTAAAATGAAAAAAATATTTAAAACTGCTGTTTTATCTTTAGCTGTCGCTTTTTCGCTTTGTTCTTGTGGAGAAAGAAAACTTGCTGGTAATTATGTTTACAAAGGTTGGAATGGAATGGCAAATGTTGAAGAGGATTGGACTTTAGTTATTGCTAACGATGATACTTATACTCTTTCTTTAGTTAACGATTTTTTAAACGCTAAGAACTATGGGAAAGTATCTAAAAATAGTGATGAGACATACACATTAACTCATACTGGTTCTGCAGATGAGCTCTATCCTTATCCAACTATTGTTTATGGTTTTTATGCTACCGATGCTGAAGCAAAGAATTGGGAAGCAAAAGTTAATTTTGATTTCGATGCGATGACTTGCACTCCAATCGTTACTAAATAGTAAGTTTATTTACGAAGTTTAAAATCGTTCACTGGGATTATTTTAAACTTCGTCATTTTTTAAAAGGACCATATTTATGATAGATTTAAACAAAAAACCATTTAATCTGAACGAAAAGGAAATAAACAATGTCTATTCCCAATTGAATTCATTAAATGAAGAGCAAAAAATAGGACAACTATTTTGTATTTTGGGTGATTTATATGCTGAAAAAGAACTTAATAATCTAGTAAAAGAAAAAGCAATTGGTGGTATTCTTTTTCGTCCTAACGCTTCTAAAACATTAAAAGAAAAACTAGATAATTTAGATAAAATCTCAAAAATACCATTACTTAAGTGCGCCAATCTAGAAGATGGTGCTTTTGGTGCTATTAAAGAGGGTAGAAGGATTGCTTCACAATTAGAAATAGCGGCTACAGATAATTTGGAGAATTCTTATTATATGGGTCTTGACGAATCTTATGAAGCAAAAGAAGTCGGCATTAACGTATCTTTTTCTCCAGATTCAGATATTGATATAAATTGTTTTAATCCAATCACAAACGAAAGAACATTTGGGTCAAATCCAAAAATTGTAAAAGCTAATGTTTTAAATGTTATGAAAGGAATCCAAGAAAATGGGTTAGCCTCATTTGCAAAACATTTTCCCGGAGATGGAGTTGATTTTAGAGACCAACATTTAGTACCAACATATAATTCTTTATCAAAAAATTTATGGTATAAAACGTATGGAAAAATATATTCATCATTAATTAAGAATGGAATATTAGGAATAATGTGTGGTCATATTCACCAAGATAATTTATCTATGGATGATAATCACTCATTAAAAAAAGAAGATTGCATGCCTGCAAGTTTATCAAAAGAATTATTAGAGGGTGTTTTAAGAAAAGAACTGGGATTTAATGGTGTGATTGCTACTGATGCAACAATAATGGGTGGTTTTAATAACGCAATGAAACGTGAAAGAGCCATTCCCTATTGTATACAATGTGGTGTCGATTTGATTGTGTTTAATACTTCATTAGAAGAAGATCTTGAGTATATGAAAAATGGACTTAAAAATGGAATACTCACACATGTAAGATTGGATGAAGCAGTAACGAGAATATTAGCTCTTAAAGAAGTTCTTAAAAGAAATATAAAAGCAAAATTATCACCATATAATCCATCGGAATTAGAAAGAAAATTAGCAAACGAATCGATAACGCTAGTTAAAAACAAGGACAAAGTAATACCTCTCAAGAGAGAAAATTATAATGAAATTGAGATACGTTCATTAGGAAACGATGAATATCCAAACGGATCGATCAAAGAGGATATTAGAAAACTATTAGTTAAAGAAGGTTTTAAGGTGAGCTATTTTGATATTGATAAAGTTGATATGCATGGCCCAAAAAATATTAACAAAAGAAAGTTGATTCTTTACTTAGCAAATTTAGAAACTGCTTCAAATCAAACTGCAGTTAGGATTAATTGGGCAAAAAAACATGCTCTTGATATGCCAAGATTTATTAATGAAGTTGACTATGTTTTTATATCGTTTGCAAATCCTTATCATCTTATGGATGTACCAAGAATTAAGAGTTGCATAAATGCTTATTGCGCAAACGAGTCGGTAATAAATATGGTTATTGAAAAAATCATGGGAAGATCTCCATTTAAAGGAGTTAGTCCTGTTGATGCTTTTTGCAACTTAGAGGATACAAAATTATGAAGAAAATTATCAATTATTTAGGTTTGAATACAAAAAAATTTGTTGGTTTAGTTTTTGGCGCTATTTTGCTAATTATATCTTTATGCTTACCAGAAATTGGAGGATTAAGTCAGCAAGCAATAAGAACGCTTGGAATTTTAGTGTCTTTTTTAATATTGCTAATTACTGAAGCTCTTCCCGTTGTTGTAATAAGTTTATTATTTGTTGGTCTTTTAGCTCTTACAAAGGTTTCACCAAATTTAGGGGCGGCTTTATCTGGTTTTTCTCAGCCTGTTGTTTTCTTTACTTTAGCTTCTTTTGGTTTAGCGGCTGCTTTTACAACTACACCTCTTGCAAAAAGAATTTTGAGAGGTATATTAAAATTATTTGGGAAGAGTGTGAATTTAGTTTTATTATCATTAATGCTATTTGCAGCTCTTGTTTCCTCAATTATTTCAAATGTTCCAACCTGTGCAGTATTTATGGCTATTGGATTAGATTTTTTGAATCTATACGATAATGAGGAAGATAAGAAAAAGACAGGTCGAGTTTTTATGATTGCAATTCCAATCGCATCAATGATTGGTGGGATGATGACCCCAGCAGGAAGTTCTATTAACTTAATAGCTATTGGTTTATTAGAAGCTTATAACGGATCAACAATTTCTTTTGTTGAATGGATGCTTGCAGGAGTGCCACTTGCTTTAGTTTTATTGCCTCTTGCATGGTTTTTAATTATTAAAATATATAAACCAGTAGAAGTATCAACAGAAAAAATCAAAGATTTTTCTATAAAAATGGATATACCTTCTAAGATTACTGGAAAAGAAATTAAGACTCTTATAATTGCGGGTACGATGCTTATTTTATGGGTTTTATCAAGTTGGTTTTCATTCTTTAATGTAATGGTTATTGCACTTCTTGGGTGTGTAGTTTTATTTTTGCCTGGAATAGATGTTTTAAAGGTTGATGTTTTCTTAAAAAAAATAGTTGGGATGCTTTCTTTTTGGTAGGGTGTGTTTTATCAATTGGGACAGCAATGATAAATAATGGAATAATAGATGCTTTATCAGGTTTAATTCCGACACTGTCTTTGCCATTAATTTTAGTTTTGATGATTGTTTGTTTATTAGTTTTTGCTGGATTAATAGTATTACCTGTCGCTACTTCGTTAGTAGCAATATTAGGGACGCCATTAATGATTTTTGGAATTGCTGCTGGTGCGAGTCCAGATTTAGTTATTATGGCAGTGGCCTTGTGTGCTTGTAATTGTTATTTGTTGCCCTTAGATACGGTAACTCTAATTACTTATAGTAAAGGGTATTTTACAATGACAGATATGATGAAAAGTACAGTCATATTGCAGGTTGTTTTAGTTATAATAGTTTCTTTATGGTTACCTGTTGTAGGAATGATTACAAATATTATATAGAAATCGGAGAATTTAAAAATATGAAAAATAGTAAGATTATTTTTGTTTCATTGATGAGTATTTTATTATTGTGTGCTTGTGGAAATAACGAGAAAAAAGAAGAACCTTATGCTACGCCTTCAACACCTGAAGAAGTGGTTAATTATACTTTAACTGAGTCTCTACCATATGCTGGTATAGATAGTACAAAATATCAAGTAATGGATATTTATACGCCAAATAATCAAAAAGAAAAGACTCCTGGAGTGGTTTTAATTCATGGTGGAGCTTTTAAGTTTGGTGATGAGAAAATGTTTCAAACTACTGCTAAATGGTTAGCTAATAATGGTTTTGCAGTCGCATCTATTAGTTATCGATTATGTACAACGGATTTATTTCCTGCAGCAGTTAGCGATACGAAAGCTGCAATTAGATATCTAAGGAAAAATGCGGCTACTTATAATATAAATGAAAATCAAATTGTAACATGGGGCGAATCAGCAGGGGCTTATCTTAGTGTCATGAGTGCGATGACGGGTGGCACCAATGCTTTAGATGGAGACGTAAAAGAAAATATCGATATCTCTAGTAAGGTTCAGTATTGTGTTGATTTTTATGGACCTTTATTTGTAAAGATTTATAAAGATGGTGGTCTTTGTAATTTTTTAGGTATTACAAGCGATGAAATCGATAGTGAAAAAAATAAAGAATTAGTTAGTAGTAGCGATCCTTTATCATATGTAGATAATTTTACAAAAGAAACAGTACCACAATTTTTAATTCAACATGGCGGTAGCGATACAACTGTATCAAATGAAGAATCAAAGCATTTATATGAAGGATTAAAGTCAGTTTATGGAGAAGAAAAAGCATCTTTAACTATTATGAGTGGTTTAAAGCACATGGATGCTGGATTTTATACAGATGATAATTTATAATTGGTTAGTAAAGAGATTAAATCTTATTTTAATAAATAGTTTTTATGGAAAAGAAAGCAATTATTTTTGATTTAG
>JBAYXD010000015.1:0-20557 GCA_041673725.1 Bacilli bacterium
GTAATTTAATCAACTTCATCAATCTAGATGATAGTGATCCGATTACGAACGCCAAACCTAAAGCTAGTATCCAAATGGACATTTGTGTAGTTGAACTCATAGATTAGAAACTTCCTTCGATATGCTCTATAGGAATGACAAACATGCCACCCCTTATTTTCTTAAAACTATCTGTCATTTCACGAATAATATCTTCTGCAATTTTAAGCTTATCATCATCTAAAACCGAGAAGAACGTTGCGTTATCTTCAAAGATAGAATGGGATATATGTCTTAATGATATAAAACTTGCGTCATCCAAAGATGAATCGTAAATCTTCTTTAAACTAGCAGATTCAAGAGCGTTTCCATTAATACCGTTTTGTGCAAGTCGAGTAATAATTTCCACCGTCTCATCTTCATTTTCAAAGACCGCAAATAAAAGTTTTTTCATAAGATTATGTCCTTAATTATTATTATAGCTTTCTAGTTTTGATAAACAATAATGAAAGAGTCAAATTAGTCGATTTCCTTGTCACGGAACTCAATAAGAGTTCCTTCAGGAGCATAAACTTTAAAAAGACTAGTTCCTAAAACCTCATATATGATTTTATTATCTTTTCTAACAAAAATAATTTTGTTGTTATTTTCAAGTTTTTGTAAGGTTTCATCGATATTTTTAACGATGAAGCATATATGCGACACTCCAGTTTCATCCTTGCTTGGTTTTACTAAAGTTTGATTTTTCTTATTAGTCTGAAGTTCAATTTTAATATCACCCAATTCAAGCCAAGTATTATATTCTCGCTCATGAAAATCTTTAGTTTCATTAATCAAATGAAAACCTAAATACTCTATATAGAATTCCTTTGAATCTTCGTAACAATTAGTTTGAATGCAAATATGATGTAATTTCATTTTTTAGGTTCATCCGTTGGAACGTTTGTATGTCTTAAACATTCATAAACAATTAAGAAAGTAATCCCCATAACAAAGGAAACAGCGAAGAAAATAATCATACTTATCCCCATCCCAACTCCCAAAGCATAATGATAACTATCAGTTGGATCCATTCAATATCCATGAAAGGAAGCGCCAACAATCAAAGAAATTCCAGCCAAAACAAAACATATAATAAATGTTACTTTAAACATTTTAAGCATACAAATTCTATGTACTAAGTATTTATTCATACTCAATGGTTGCTGGTGGTTTACTTGTAACATCATAAACTACACGGTTAACCCCTTTAACCTCATTTACTATTCTATTAGCAATTTTACCTAATGTATCATATGGGAAACGATAATAATCAGCAGTCATTCCATCAATACTGGTTACAGCTCTTATAACAACTGTATATAAATAAGTACGATTATCACCCATGACACCAACACTTTTAAGATTTGTTAAAGCACAAAAATATTGCCAAATATCTTTATCAATTCCTGCAAGTTTCACTTCTTCTTGTAAAATAGCATCCGCTTCACGAACTATATCTAATTTCTCTTTTGTAATATCACCAATTACTCTAATTCCTAAGCCTGGACCAGGGAATGGTTGACGTTTAACAAAACTTGGATCCATATTAAGTTCTCTACCAAGTTCTCTTACTTCATCTTTAAATAAAGTATCGAGTGGTTCGATTAATTTAAAATGTAAATCTTTTGGTAGTCCACCAACATTATGGTGAGATTTAATAACATTGCTTGAAACTCCAGATTCAACTTTATCAGTATATAAAGTTCCTTGAGCAAGATATTTATATTCACCAAACTTTTTAGCTTCACGAGAGAAAACATCAATAAAAGTTGCCCCTATTATTTTACGTTTTTGTTCAGGTTCAGTTACGCCTTTAAGTTTAGTTAAAAACTCTTCACTAGCATCAAAAAACTTAACGGGAATATTAAAATTTTCTTTAAAGTTTTTAATGACTTCTTTGGCTTCGTTTTTACGTAATAAACCATTATCGATAAATAAGCATGTTAGTTGATTACCAATCGCTTTATTAAGTAAAACCGCAGTTACACTACTATCTACGCCACCCGAAATCCCTAGCAAAACCTTATCGTTTTTAACTTCTTCACGAATTGAGGTAACTTTATCATCAATAAAAGTTTTCATTGTCCAATTACGACTTACATTACATTTATTTATAAAGTTTTCTAATATCTTCATTCCTTCTAAAGATTGAGTAACTTCAGGATGGAATTGAAGCAAGAAAATATTTTTTTCTTCATTTCCTAAAGCACTTATTGGTGTATTTTGACTCTTAGCAATTACTTTAAAACCTTCGGGAACTGAAACAACTTCATCCCCATGTGACATCCAAACTTGTGAGACTTTATTTACGTTCTTTAAAATACTAGAAGAGTCATCGAAATTAATAATAGTTTTGCCATATTCTCTTTTGGTTCCGGGAACAACTTTTGCTCCAAGTAAACCAGAAACTAATTGCATTCCATAACAAATCCCTAATACAGGAATCCCTAAAGATAAAATTTCTTTATCTAAGGTTGGTGCATTATTATCATATATTGAATTAGGACCACCACTTAAGATGATGCCTTTAATATCTTTATCTTTTTTAATCTCTTCAGCTTTAATAGTATTTCTAACAAGATAAGAATAAACGTGTAATTCTCTTATTCTTCTAGCAATCAACTCATTGTATTGACTTCCATAATTAATAACGATAATTTTATCCATAAATAATGCTCTTTTTCATTAGTCATTTTACCTTAGTGAACATCGAAAATCATCAGTTTATGAAAACTTAGAGCAAAACTATTATGAAAATAATATTAAACTAATGTTTATAGTATAAATCCGAAACTTTAGGATTATTTGCCTTTTCAGAATCAAGCGTTAATTGACTTAAACTTATACCAAATTCAATCGATTCTTTTAAAGACTTTCCTGCTAAATAATGATCAATAATTCCTGCAAATAAGGCATCGCCACATCCAGTTGTATTTCCTTTTATGACTTCTTTTAAAGGTTTAACTTCAACAAAACCTGCTTTATTATTTTCTCCATAACAAACAGCATCCTTGCCTTGAGAAATTACGCAAGTTTTGCATCCTTGCTTCATCATCATTTGTGCGAGTTTTTTAGCATCAACATCGCTATTCATAATAGCTTTTGCTTCGTAGATATTGCATTTAAGCATATAGATTTTACTTAGATATGGTCTAAACTTTATGACCTTAGTTGCACTTATGCCTTCGACAATAATCTTCTTATCTTTAAAAGTATCAAAAATATATTTAATGCATTCATTGCTTAAATTACTATCTAAAATAATATATTCATGTTTTAAAAACAAATCTTTAATCTTGCTAATATAACCTGCATTTAAATCTTCAATAATACGCATGTCATTTATGCCCACATCCATATCATGGTTATTATCATTTATGCATAAGTATGAAGAAGTAGGTTTATTTGAGTCAGGATAATATAAAATTACTCCCAAATCTTTACTCATAAAATCTTTTAGTTGTTCACCTGGTTTATCTTTTCCAATAGTTGTAATAAATTCGCATTTATTTCCAAGACGAGCAAGATTTTCGACAACATTTCTCATAACACCACCAAACGAAACCTCAAGTTCGCCAATGTTTGAACTATGACGAATTAATTTATCATTTGCGGTCGCAATATAATCAATATTTGAACCACCAACTAAAAGAATAGTTTTATTCATTTTCTTTTTTAGCAAAATAAGCTTTAGCAATTAAACTACCAACAAGAGCGTTATTTCTAACTAAACGAACATTAGCTTCAAGACTCTTACCACCAGTTAATTCTACAATCTTAGAAAGTAAGAAAGGTGTTTCTTCTTTACCTTTAACACCAAGTTCATCCATATCTTTAATCGCTTCATTAATTGCTTTATTAATAACTTTTGGATCCATCGAATATTCTTCTGGAATAGGGTTACAAACAAGGACGCCACCTTTTAATCCGTTCTCCCATTTTTCTCTACAAATATTTGCAACATCTTCAGGTCTTTTAGCATTATAATCAACGCCACATTCACTAGTTCTAGTAAAGAAAGCTGGTAAAACATCAGTATTGTAGCCAATAACTGGAACTCCAGCTGTTTCTAATACTTCCATAGTTTTTGGCAAATCAAGAATTGCTTTTGGACCAGCACAAATTACACAAACACTAGTTTGACCAAGTTCATGTAAATCACTAGAAATATCAAAAGTCTTTTCTGCTCCTCTTTGAACACCACCAATTCCGCCAGTAACAAAAAACTTAATCCCTGCTTGTTCGGCAAGAAGCATAGTTGCAGTTACAGTTGTTCCACCCCAAGCATGAGTCGCATAAACGATAGGAAGATCTCTTCGACTCGTTTTTCTAACGTCTTTATGTTGAGCTAGTTCATCTATCTCTTCAGCAGACATACCAATAATAGCTTCACCATCGATTAAACCAATAGTTGCAGGAATGCAACCATTATCACGAATGACCTTTTCCACAGAATAAGCACATTCAATGTTTTTTGGGTAAGGCATACCATGAGTAATTATTGTTGATTCAAGCGCAATAACTGGTTGTCCTTTTTTAAGCGCAGCATTAACTTCTTTTGAAATTTTCATATATTACTCCTTTTAAATAAGTTTTAACCAATCATTAATTTCATCAAAATCATCAATCCAAATTGTAATCAAATCATAAGTAAAGAAATAATTTGTAACGTCACGATAAACCTTTTGATTATATCCTTTTTGTCTCTTCATAAAAATAAAATTGAATTTAAGATAATTATTTGCTAGTTCTAAAAGACGTTTCATATTTGGATCCGTTAAACTAATACCAATTAAAATGCAACAATTGAAGTTAAAATCATGAAGTTGTTTTTCAATATTCCATGAATATGGATTGTTATACAAGTAGAAATATTCCGATTCATTAAATATTATCGAATTAGTATACTTCTTTTCTTTTGCTTTATCATATGGGAGCAATCCATGAACATGATAAATATTAATATTCGCAGTTTTTGTAATAAATGATGTATTATCAAAAACGGTATTATAATTTACATTTCTTTTACGTAATAAATATTCAAGGTTAGTATCGTAGTTATAAGTTATAACATCAATTCGCTCATTTTTACGTTCCATAAAATCACAAATACGATATAAAGTTGAATCCGAATCATTAAATGATTTAGCTTCTTTAAATAAATATAGTTCAGAATTTAAAGAATCATAAATATCAAAACCATTAGTCTTAATAAGTTTGCTAGAAACAAATAATTCATGGCCAACATAATGTTTAATTTGTGAAACTAAAACATCGTCATCCTTATAAAAATCAAGATTAAGAGCTTCAACAAGATGTTCCCAATCTTTTGCCCCATAATCAATATTTGTTCCAGCTCCAAGGACCATATCAATTGGTAGTTGAGTTGAATAAAGTCTTAATAAATAAAGAATAAAAGAGGTTGCACTGCAATTTATGTTTTCATTACTTTTATCGTTACTTAAATTAAATAAAAGTTCTTCTTTAAATACTGATTTAGAATCTTTAAGTAAATCATAATGCGTAGGTTTTCCTTCAACAAAACCACGGGCTAAAAAATTTGCTTCATCAAAATAAATGTTTAAACTTTGTTTTGGGTCATAAAAATTAATATCAAGACAATCGGTAACGTGGATTATATTAACGTTTCCCATCACATCCATTTCTTTCAATTTATCATCATTAATTAATTCATTAAAAATATGGACCGTATATTTATGGATATGCTCTTTTTTACTTTTAACAATAACCTTAAAGTTACAAGTTGGATCAAAATGAAATCCAAAATTACGAAAAATAATTGAATCATAATCAACATCATTTATATAAAAGAGATAAAGAAGGATTAATAAACACTTTTTTTGAAATATATACTGTTCACGTAATACCTTTTCCATAATTATTTATCTCCCTTCATTATCAATATCTTTAAATAAACTTACTAAACCTTTAAAATCATCGATTACATAATCTGGTTTATAATTATAAATTCCTTCATAGTCTCCATAACCCTGCTTCAAAATTATACTCTTTAATTTAGCATTATTCGCGGTTTCTACATCAACATAACAATCACCAACATAATATCCTTCTTCACCTGTTAATCCTAAATCGCTTATTACTTTATTTAATAAGGTTGGATTTGGCTTAGCGGGATATTCTGGAACATTACCTTGAACAGCAAGCCAAGGAATATCGCCAAGTTTATCTTTAATTAAAAATTGTAAGGCGCCATTTGGTTTATTAGAAAATATAAGTAACCCATAACCTTTACGATATAATTTTTGTAAAGTTTCTTTAACACTTGGATAAGGTTTAGAAACCCCTTGAGTTTTAACATATTCTACCGTAAAGAAATTATATTCGTTTTCATCAATCTCTTCTTTTTTTGTTGCTTTTGAATATAAATATCTCGCACCATGACCTAAAAAATACTTAACTTCACTAGGCAAATAAGTAAATGGATAATTAAAATGTTTAAGTGTATTATTTACTGCAACAGTAATCCCTCCACAAGTATCGATAAGTGTGCCATCTAAATCAAAAATAATAAATCGTTTCATAAGTGTTATTCTACAATAAATTTGTTATCCGATAAATACCAAAAGTAAAATAAACTTGCCTCTTTAGCAAAGATAGTTGACTGAATTAATTATTAATTTAATTTAAAGTAGATTTAGTTCAAGGAGGTAGGAACTATGGATGAACAAACAGCGATGTTAGAAAGAATGCTTGAGGCTAATGAACAAAATATAATGATAAATCTAAAAATGTCTAGATTGATAGAAAAAGAAATTATTGATAAAGAGAAGGAACATCAAAATGACTAACTTAAAAAAACTAATTCCCTTTCTTGGAAAAACTGAACTAAATGATTTATTAAACAAAGTTCTTGCTTCTCCAAATCAAGTTTATAAAGACGTTGAATTAAAAGATTTATTATGTTTTCTTGAAAATGATGCGATTGATAATCTATTTATCGAACAACTTAAAAGAGGACAAAATGTCGATTGTTTTTATCCCTTTGTAAGTGATGAAACTTTAAAAAATATTGTGAATCTATATTGTAATGATAAATTAGATTACGCAATCGACATTAAAAAGTTTGCCTTATATCTTGATGACGATGATGTCAAAATGCTCTATAACTACATGCTAAAAAAATAGGACCAGCAATCAAGCTGGTTCTATTTTTAAATATGTAAATCATCAAACGACTTTTTAAGTTTTTGTGCAGATTCAATTAACTTTACGCCTTCATCTAGAGAATAGTTGACTTGTAATCTTTTTTCAATTCCTGCTCGACCAACTACACATGGAAGGGAAATATAAACATCTTTAATTTGACCACTAAATTCACTTTCAATATAACTGCTTACAGTTAAAACACTATGTGTATTATTTAAAATTGTATCAACAATTTTTTCAACTGAAAGACCAATTGCATAAAAAGTAGCACCTTTCTTAGCAATAATCTCATATGCAGCATTCGTGACATTTTTAGCTATTTCATCAAGATTCTCTAAACGCTTTAAATTACATTTACCACATTGCTTACAATAATCTTTAACAGGAATACCAGCAATTGATGATGCACTAAAAGCCATAACTTCACTATCACCATGCTCACCAATTACATAAGCATGAATATTCTTAGCATCAATTTTAGTATCATTGCTAAGCAATACTTTTAATCTACTTGAATCAAGAACGGTCCCACTACCAATTACTCGTCTTGCTTCAATTCCAAGATATTTATAAGTAAAATAACTTAAAACATCAACTGGATTACTAACAACTAAAACTATCGTATTAGGATTTAAATTTGGCTTAACTTCATCAAGAATTCCTTTAAAAATACCAATATTCTTATTAAGTAAATCTAAACGAGTTTCACCATTCTTTTGGGCTGCTCCAGCTGTAATTATAACTAAATCACTATCTTTAATATCGTTATATTCTCCAGCTTTTATCGTTTTATTTGTAACAAAAGACATCCCTTGATTCATATCAAGAACATCACCAATTACTTTATCCTTATTAATATCAATAATATCAATTTCATTAATATAACTTTTCATGAGTAAGGTAAAAGCAATTGTTGAACCAACAGCACCATCACCAATAATCGTAACTTTTCTATATTCCATAAACTTATCCTCCATGTAAATAGAATACACTTTTTTTATTAAACCCGCACAATGAATGCGTTTTCAAAAGAGTTAATAGTTAATCATTATCTTCTTGATGTTCGTATTGAAGCTTATATAAATTATAGTAATATCCTTTTTTCTTAAGCAATGCTTGATGGTTACCTTCTTCAACTATCTTACCCCTTTGTAAGCAAATAATGTTATCTGCATGTTGAATAGTTGATAAACGATGGGCAACAATAAGCATCGTACCAATATTCATCATTTTTAGTAAAGATTGTTGAATAATTTGCTCCGTTTCAGTGTCAATATTAGCGGTCGCTTCATCAAGAATTAAAATTTGTGGCCTATAAACAACCGTACGAGCAAAAGATAATAATTGCCTTTGACCACTTGAAAAATTGTTGCCACCTTCTTGAACCTCTTCATCAAGTTTCTTAGGAAGCTTATCAATAAATGAATCAGCGTTAACATACTTACATGCCGCTTCAATTTCACTTTCTGGAATCGAATCATCCCTTAAACTTATATTTGATTTAATCGTTCCAGAGAATAAGAAAACATCTTGGAGCATTTGTCCAATACCACCCCTTAGGGATTTAATATCGATTTTTCTAACGTCGATTCCATCAACCAAAATCTCACCTTTTTTGACATCATAATTACGGACAATAAGTTGTAAAATTGTTGTCTTCCCTGCTCCAGTTGCTCCCACGAATGCAACTGTTTGTTTTGGATAAATATGGAAAGAAACATCCTCGAGTACCCATTCGCCAGGTTTATAAGCAAACCATACATGCTTAAACTCAATTTCACCTTTAAATTTCTTCATCTCTATTGGATCTTTAACATTTCTAAAATCAGGAGATGTATCAAGTAAATTGTAAAGTCGTTCACTACTTGTAAACGCTCTTTGAAGTGAATTTAAAGAATCTGCTAAATTTTGAATTGGATTAAAGAATTTAGAAGTTAATGAGTAAAAAATTTGAATTGTACTAACAACGGTTGCAATCTTAACTAAACCAGTCACGTCATTTGCTAAATCAGTTAAGCAAAAATATGTTCCAAAACCAAATACTGCCGCTAAAGCTAGATAATAAATTAAAGTAATTAAAGGCCTAAAGGTCGCAAATATTTTAATATCTTTAAAGCCAGTTTGTTTAATATTGTTATTTAGTCGATTAAACTCATTTTTCTTTCGTTCTTCTTGGTTAAAAATTTGAGTAATTTTCATACCAGATATATTTTCATTTAAGAAAGCATTCATAACGGAAAAGTTCTTTCTAACCATACGATAATTTTCACGAGCAAATTTTCTAAAGAAGATAGAAGCGATTAAAATAGCTGGTAAAAAGCACATTAAAATACTCGCAATGCGCCAATCAATCACATACATTACAACAATTACTCCAATTAAGGTTAAAACATTTTTAATTAAATTAACGATTGTATTCGTAAATAAATCGCTAAGAGCATTAGTATCACTAGCAACTCTAGTTACTAAACTTCCAACTGGAATATCATTAATTTGCGCAATAGACATATTATCAATGTGTTCAAAAACCACGAGCCGAAGATCATAAATGATTTTCTGACCAGTCTTTTGCAACATCATAGTTGTCGCATAAATTAACGAAGTGTTTCCTAAACTAACGCCTAAATATAAACCACATAGCATAAAGACAAGTTTAATATCAATTGTGCTACCATCACTAGGAGCAAGTAATCCAGTTATTTTTCCAGGAATTACTGAAGCGGCTAAATCAAGACCAATCATAATCATCATTAAAAAGAGAACAAATACAAATCTCCATTTATAAGGAGCTACATATTTCCAAGTTCTTTTAAGAATATAGAGGTCGCTCATATGGCGATCATTTTTTTCGTATTCATGTTCTTCAGCCATAATTAATTTCCCTCCATTTCTTTTTCTAAAGTTTGTAATTCAACCATCCTAGCGTATGTTTTACTATTTTTTAAGCATTCCTCATGGGTGCCAAAAGCTTCGACTTCCCCATCTTTTAAAACAAGAATCTTACCTAAATCTTTGACAGTTGAAACACGAGACGCAATTAAAATTGTTGTTTTCCCTTTTCGTAATTTTCTAATATTTTTTAAAATTACTTCTTCCGTTTTAACGTCAACTGCTGAAACACTATCATCCAAAACTAAGATTGCAGGATTTTTAATGATAGCACGTGAAATTGAAATACGTTGTTTTTGTCCACCAGAAAGCGAAACACCTTTTTCGCCAATCAATGTGTTATAACCATCCTTAAATTCTTCAATATTATCTTTTACATCACTAAAATCTGCCGCTTCAAAAACTTTTTCGTCGTTAGCGGCATTATCGCTAAATGAAATATTACTTTTTATAGTATCTGAAAATAAGAAATTATCTTGGGGACAATAACCAATATTACTTCTAATAAATTTAATAGGCAGATGCATTATATCGTAACCATCGATAAATAATGTATTATCTTCAACGTTATATAATCTAAAAAGCATATTAACTAATGTTGATTTACCAGAGCCAATCTTCCCGACTACCCCAACTGTTTCACCAGCCTTAATATGTAAGTTAATATTCTTTAATGTCTCAGTATTTTTTTCATCTGGATACTTAAAATTAAAGTTTTTAAATTCAATATCACCTTTTATATCATCAGGAGTCACTACTTTATCATCAACAATCTCTACTTTTTCATCAAGCAAAGAAGAAATTCTTCTTAAAGATGTTCTTCCTCTTGCCATTAAGTTAATAATTGAAGCAAGTGCAAATATTGGCCAAATAATTGTATCAAGATAACCAATATAGGTTATAAGTTGACCAACAGTTAACCCCGGATTTCCTTGATTATATTGATAAACATAATAACTGCCACCAAATAAAATAAGCGTAAAAATAATGTAAATTAGTAAATCAAACATAACATCTAAAAGAGCGCTTAATCTTACGTAATTTATATTTGTATCTTTATTATTTTTTGCTTCTTTAGCAAACGCTTTTAATTCTTGCTTTTCTTTTACAAAAGCTTTAATTACACGAATTCCTGTAAAGTTTTCTTGTGCAAAATCGCTTAAATCTTCAAAAGCTTTTTGACGTTTTTCATAACGCTTTTCCATTACTTTATCCACAATAAAAGCACAAGCACAAAGAATAACTAATGGAATCAAACAAAATAAAGTTAAAGTTAAATCAACTTTAAACATTTTAACAAGTGACAAAATAAGTAAAAATACACCATCAACAAGCTGGATAATTCCTACCCCAAACGATTCTTCAATTGTGTCTAAATCATTAGAAAAATAAGATAAAATTGCTCCTGTTTTATTTTCTTTATAATATCTTTGCGATAAAACTTCAGTTTTTAAAAACATCTCTTCTCTTAAATCGCATTGAATCCTTATCGATTCACCAAAAACACAAATTCGCCATAAAAAACGTCCTATAAACATCCATGCTCCTACTAAAAGAATATAAATAATATTTTGATAAAGCGGATCAAGATGCTCTAAAGAAATCGTCCCATTAGTTAGTTCATCAACCACATTCCCGATAATTTCAGGAATAAAAAGTTGAATATAATCAACCGCGATAAGAGTGATTATGCCAAAAAAGAAGTACCAAAAATACTTTTTATAAAATTTGTTAACATGCTTTCCAAATAACATAAAACCCTCTAAACATAAGTATAAGTATACACCTATATTTTTTTAATACGATAAACACCCTTTTGCATATATGCATTTTTATAGTTTCAAACGCTAAAAGAGTGTTTAATCCGTAAAACTAGCAACAAAAAAGCGTTCAATGAAGAACGCTTATTTTTGTGTTTTAAACTTTGTAACTACTTACTATAAACAAGAACACAAGCTGGGGCATTATCACCTTTACGGTTTTGGATCTTAAGAACTCTTAAATATCCACCCTTGCGACTTGCAAATTCTTTGCTTAAAGTATTGAATAATTTATCTAAAGCAGTTGTCTTTTCGTCAACCATATATTCTTTGACGACAGCTGCAGCTAAACGGCGACTATGTTCATCGCCTCTCTTAGCTAAAGTAACTAAATGATCAAATTCTTTAACAACATCTTTAACCATTCCTTTAGTGCAACTTACTTTTTCATAAACAATTAACTCAGTTACGAGATTACGAACTTGAGCCTTCTTCTTACTTGAGGTATAAGGAGTCTTAAATCGAACACCACCTTTACCATGTACGTTTTTTCTACCGATTTGCATCGTCTAGTCCTCCTTACTATCTTTGAAACTTAAGCCCATACTGGCGAGTTTCTCTTTAACTTCTTTAAGAGACTTCTTACCTAAGTTTCTAACCTTCATCATTTCAGATTCTGTCTTTTCAGTTAATTCTGCGACAGTTGAAATACCAGCTCTCTTTAAACAATTACTGGATCTCACACTGAAATCTAAATCTTCAATTGGAACATTTTCAAATGTTTGTTCCTTCTTGACTTCTGGATCTTTTGTGAGACTTAATTCATCAAACTTCTTGTTTAAATCTAAGAAATTAGAGAAATAATTCATTAAAATCTTGGTGGCTAATGCAATTGCATCAACTGGAGTAATTGCTCCATTAGTCCAAACTTCAAGAATTAATTTATCATATCGGGAATCATGTCCAACACGAGTTCCTTCAACTTTAAAGTTAACACGGTCAATAGGTGAATAGTTACTATCTGTAGCAATTGCGTGAACTGGAAGAGGATAAACCTTATTCTCTTCACTAGTGGCAAATCCACGACCATTTCTGATGTGTAAGGTTGCCTTTAAGTGCCCACCATCAGCAATGTTACAAATAACCAAATCTTTATTAACGATTTCAATACCAGTAGGACAAACAAGATCTCCACCAACTAAGGCTTTTGGGCCTTTAGCATCAATGTTGATGACATAATCTGCTTCCGCAATGGTATCAGACTTAATAACTAACTCTTTTAAATTAAGAATAATTTGAGTTAAATCTTCTTCAACACCTTCTAAAGCAGTAAATTCATGTACTGCACCTTCAACTTCAACTGCATAGACCGAAGTTCCAGGTAAAGCGCTAAGTAATACTCTACGTAAGGCATTACCAATGGTAATACCAAAACCTTTTTCTAAAGGTTCAGCGACAATCTTTGCATAGTTCTCAGATTCACTCTCGAAAGCTAACTTGAAGTTGCATTTTTCGAAAGGATGAGCAATTTTAATTTCGTTCTCTGCCATATATTCTCCTAACCTCTTGGTCTCTTTGGTGGACGGCATCCATTGTGTGGGATTGGAGTGGAATCACTGATACTTGTAATAACAAGTCCAGATGTAGTTAAAGCACGAATTGCACTTTCTCTACCAGCTCCTGGTCCTTTAACATCAACATCAACTGTCTTAATACCTTGTTCAACCGCAAGTTTACCAGCAGCTTCAGCAGCTGATTGAGCTGCGAATGGAGTACTCTTTTTAGCACCCTTAAAACCTAAAACACCAGTACTACTCCAGGCGATGACATTTCCTTGTTCATCGGTAATAGTAATAATTGTGTTATTGAAAGTTGCGTGAATATGCGCAACAGCCTTCGTAAAAGATCTCTTAATCTTCTTTTTACGGGTAGTTTGTTTCTTTGCCATTTTCTATTTACCCTCCACTATTTAACGGCTTCCTTTTTATTCGCAATTGTCTTACGTGGACCTTTACGAGTACGGGCATTAGTCTTAGTTCTTTGTCCTCTAACTGGAAGACCTCTTCTATGACGAATACCTCTGTAGCAGCCGATTTCTTCTAATCTCTTAATATTGAGCATTTGCTCACGACGTAAATCACCTTCAACTTTATGATGACCAATCGCTGCTCTAATAGCGGCGGTTTCTTCATCTGTTAAATCCTTGACTCTCTTTTGTGGATCAACTTTAGCTGTAGCACAAATTTCATGTGCTAAAATGTTGCCAATACCATAAATATAAGTTAATGAGACACTAACGACCTTCTCATTAGGGATATCAACACCAACAATACGTGCCATATTTTAATTTTTCCTTTCGAATTACTAGAATTAACCTTGTCTTTGTTTATGCTTTGGGTTGCTGCAAATAACCATGACTACGCCATGTCTTTTAACAACTCTGCACTTATCACAAATAGGTTTAACTGATGGTCTAACTTTCATCTTTAATTTCTCCTATTTCCTTAGGCTACTTATGCCTAAAAACAATTCTGCCATTGTTTAAATCATAAGGCGATAATTCGATAGTAACTCGATCACCTGGTAAAATGCGAATGTAATGCATACGGATTTTACCAGAAACAGTGGCGTGAATCACTACGTCGTTTTCAAGTTTTACCTTAAAATTACAATTAGGTAAACTTTCGACAACAACCGCCTCGACGGTAATAACATCTTGTTTAGCCATTTAACTCTCCTTTTTTAAAGTGATTATTTCATAACCGTCATCCGTGACTACAACCGTATTTTCGTAGTGACAGGATAACTTTCCATCTTTTGTTTTGACCGTCCAACCATCATCTAATGTTACAAGGTCAACCTTACCTTCATTAACCATTGGTTCAATTGCAATCGTCATACCTTTTTCAAGGATTGGACCTTCGCTTTCAACACCAACATTTGGAACATATGGATCTTCGTGGACTTCTTTACCAACCCCATGACCCGTGTAATCGCTCGTCAGAGTATAACCTGCTTCCGTAGCAGTTTTTTCGATTGCATGAGAGATGACGCCAAGATGAATTCCAGGTTTCACAAGCTTTACGGCATTAAAGAAACAATTTCTTGTAACGTTAATTAGTCTTAAAGCGGATTCACTTGCCTTACCAACTGGAAAGGTACGACAAGCGTCTGCAACATAACCATGTTTTGTACACATGCAATCATAACTGACAATATCCCCTTCTTTTAAGACAATGTCTTTGCTAGGGATACCATGAATCAGGGTATCATTGACTGAGATGCAGATATTGCCAGGATAACCTTCATAATTGTAACTTGATGGATATCCTCCATGAGAGAGGATGTACCTTCGAGCTAAACTATCAAGTTCCTTAGTATTTTTGCCAGGAAGAGTATTAGCTTCTAAAACATCAAAGAGACCAATTAAGACTTCACCAGCTTCTTTCATTAAAGCGATTTCTCGTGGAGATTTAATAATAATCAAAACGATTACTCCCCAAGAATTCCTTTAATCTCATTAAGTAATTCATCAAGATCTTTTGTACCATCAATGGTATAAAGGATATCTTTATAAAACTTAACAAGGGGTTCGGTTTGCTTATGATACTCACTAAGACGAACCTTGAGTGCTTCTTCGTTATCATCTTTACGTTGAATAAGCTCCCCTCCACATAAGTCGCATTTTCCATCAACTTTTGGTTTCATATTGGTCACGTGGTATGGAGCGCCACAAACCTTACAAACACGTCTTCCACAGATTCGGTCCTTAAGAACCGACTCTGGGACAGATATGTCTATAACATAGTTAATAGGACGGTTTAATTCTTCACCAATTTTCTTAAGCGCTTCGGCTTGAGGAATGGTTCGTGGGAAACCATCGAGTAAAAACCCATTCTTGCAATCAGGTTTACTTAATCGTTCATGGACAAGACCAATTGTGACCTTGTCAGGAACAAGTAAGCCTTTTTTCATATATTCACTTGCTTCATCACCAAGTTTGGTGTGATTTTTAATCGCTTCACGAAACATATCACCAGTTGAAATATGAGGGATATTATAAGCTTTAGTAATCCTTTTAGCATTCGTGCCTTTTCCAGCACCAGGAGCACCTAAGAGTATAATTGAATGAAACATAATTAGTTTCCTCCTCCCATAACTTCATCATAGGATTTTCCAGCAACCAAACCTTTGATTTGATTACTAATTTCAAGCGCAACACCAACAACAATGATAAGACCAGTACCACCAATTGCTAAACTACTATCGTCACCAAAGGCGCCGCTTAAAGTTAAGACAACTGGAAGAGCACTAATGAAACAAAGTGCAAAAGCACCAATTAGAGTTACTCTATTTAGTACTTTACGAACATAACGTTCAGTTTCAATACCAGGTCTAATTCCTGGAATATAACTGCCGTTTTTCTTAAAATCATCAGCCATTCTCTCTGGATTTATTTGTAAATTCGAATAGAAGAATGTGAAAGCAAATACAAGGACAATATAGATTATTAGTCCCCATGGCATCGAAACGCCATTTCCCATATCGGTCATCTTTTGATAATTGAAGATATCTAACCACGAAGCACTAGCCGCATCGGTTGAAATAAACGAAGCGATAATACTTGGAGCAGTTAAAATACTACTTGCAAAGATAACAGGAATAACTCCAGCGGAGTTAACTTTAATAGGTAAGAAACTTGCACGATTCATCTTTTCGCTACCACCGCTTCTTGAAGCGTGTTGAACTGGAATCTTACGTTTACTAAGTTCAATAAAGGTAACAAAGGCAATAATTGCTACTAAAGCGAGAATATAGAGAATAAATCTAAATACACCTAAACTTGCTTCATTGCTTCCTAAGCTCCAACTCGCGAGAATCCACTTTTGGAAAGCGGTTGTTATCTGACTTGGAAGAGAAACAATAATACCTGCAAAAATAATGACAGAAATACCATTACCAACACCCTTATCAGTGATTTGATCGCCAAGCCACATAACAAGCATTGTTCCAGCAATTAATACCGTAACAATATAGGCGTAAGTTAAGAAGGTATCTTCCATTGTGATTGTAATCCAACTAACATTTTTGGCGGTTTGAATAATACCATAACCTTGGACTGCTCCAAGCATTAAAGTTAAGTAACGGGTCGCCATTTCGGTCTTTTTTCGACCATACTGACCTTGTTTTGTTAATTCAGTTAAAGCTGGAAGAACATCCATACCTAATAATTGAATAATAATTTGAGCCGTAATATATGGGGAAACACCTAGGGCAAAAACACTAAAGTTACTTAAAGCACCACCACCTAGTAAATTCATAATACTAAGAATAGAGTTGCTACTATTTAATTGATCACTTAATTGGCTAACATCGATGCCAGGAACAGTGATTGCTGCACCAATTCTAAAAACAAACAAAATCATAATCGTAAAAAAGATACGATTTACGACTTCTTTATTCTTGAAAACTTCAATGAACTTCCTCATTTAATATAACCTTACAATATAAAATAATAAATGCTTTAAAGAATTTACTCAATAGTTTCTGCAGTCGCACCACATTTCTTCATGGTTTCAAGAGCAGAAGCACTAAATTTGTTTGCTTTAATAGTAACTTTTTTAGTTAAGTTGCCATTTAAGATTTTAGTACCATAAAGTTCTTTTTTAATTAAGCCTTTTTCAATAAGTTCAGTAGTTGTAACTACATCACCATCTTTGAATCTAGCATCAATATCATTAAGAGAAACAACGGCATAAGCGACATGACAATGACTCTTAAAGCCAGTTCCTCTCTTTGGTAAACGTCTCCAAATTGGGTTTTGGCCACCTTCGAATCCAAGATGAACACTTCGTCCTGAACGTGAATTTTGACCTTTATTTCCCGAACCACCATTTTTGCCAAGACCACTTCCGAGGCCTCTGCATCTTCTGGTTCTTTCTTTTCTACTACCTGAAGCAGGTTTTAAGTTATTTAACATTTTCTTTAGCTCCTTCTTCATGACTTAATCCACGTAATTCTTGAACTTCTTTGTATTCCTTTAATTGACTTAAAGCAGCATTAGTAGCTCTAATTACGTTGATTGAGGTACGTGATCCATAAGTCTTACTATAGACGTTAGTAATTCCACATAATTCAAGAATTGCTCTAACTGGACCACCAGCGATAATTCCAGTACCTTCTGGTGCTGGTTTTAAGAAAACTTCAGTAGCACCAAATTTTCCAATAACATCGTGGGAAATTGAGCCAGCTTTGACAATGTGAACCGTATATAAATTACGTTTTGCTCTATCAACAGCTTTCTTAATTGCATCTGGGACTTCTGCAGACTTGCCCATAGCGAAGCCATACTTGCCTTTGTGGTTACCAATAACTACAAGAGCACTGAATTTTAATCTTTTACCACCTTTAACAACCTTACAAACTTTATTAATATAAACAACTCTTTCTTCAAATTCTTTTGGTTCGTTACGACGGCCATTACGGTTGAAAGAGCGTCTTCCACCATTACGGCGATCATTAGGGTTACGATTTCCGTTACCTCTAAAATTACCTTTATCACCACGTGAGTTTTGATTTTTAGTATCGCTAGCTTTAGCTTCAACACTATTGTTGGCAGCTGGAGTTTCGTTTTTGATTTGCTCGTTTTGAGCAACTTCTACTTTATTTTCATTTTCCATAAGTGATCTCCTTAGAATTTTAAGCCGTTTTTACGAGCGGCTTCAGCAAGAGCTTTTACTCGACCGTGATAGATGTATCCAGCACGATCAAAGACAACAGTAGTAATCTTTTTGTCTAAGCATTTTTTAGCGATATCTTCGCCAACTTTTGCTGCTCCATCAACATTACCACCATTTTTAAGTTTGAGTGAATCACTGGCGCTGCTGCAAAGAGTAACACCCTTGACATCATCAATTACTTGGCAAGAGATGTGTTTATTACTTCTAAAAACACAAAGTCTTGGTTTTTCACTTGTTCCGGAGATTTTTTCTCTAACACGTTCATGTTTTCTAACACGAACTAAGTTTTTACTAACAGTTTTGATCATATATTATCTCCTTACTTCGCTCCAGTGCTTGATGCACCAGTAGCTCCAGCTCGCTTACCTTCCTTACGGATGATAACTTCGCCTTTGTATTTAATACCTTTTCCTTGATAAGGTTCAGGTTTACGAACATCGTGAATTAAAGCACTAATTTGACCAACCTTAAATTTATCGGTACCACTAACAACAATGTGGTTTGGATCTTTAAGACTAATCTTAACTCCTGGTAATGGAGTAATAGTGTTTGGATGGCTATAACCAACGTGTAAAACGAGGTCATTGCCTTTCATTTCAGCGTGATAACCAATACCAACAATTTCAAGTTCTTTAGTGAACCCTTCGTGGCAACCAACCATGGCATCATAAATTAATGCTCTAGTTGTTCCATGAATTTGTTTAGTATGTTTTTCATCGTTATGACGGGTAACTTTGACGATATTATCCTTGATTTCGACATTTACATATCGAGTATCAAATTTAATTTTATCTTCACCAGTCTTACCCTTAATATCGACGATATCGCCATTAATTGAGACATTAAGTCCCTCTGGTATAGTAATAAGTTTATTTCCAATTCTTGACATATTCTTACCTCCTACCAGACATAGCAAATAACTTCACCACCGACATTTTGAGCTTTGCACTCTTTATCAGTTAAAAGTCCTTTGCTTGTTGAAATAATAGCAATTCCAAGTCCTCTAAGGACATGTGGAAGATTTTCACTATCCGCAGTGACACGAAGTCCTGGTTTAGAGATTCTCTTTAAACCACTAATGACTCTTTCGCCATTTGGACCAAATTTTAAAGTAATTTGTAATTCTTTAACGCCATCACTGACTTTGTTTTCTTTATAATCTTTAATAAAGCCTTCACTAAGAAGAATCTTAGCGATTCCGACTTTCATTTTACTAGAAGGCATAGAAACACTATCTGTATGAATAGCGTTAGCATTTCTAATTCTTGTTAGCATATCGGCTATTGGATCTTGATGCATATTTTTTTCCTCCTAATAATTACCATGAAGATTTCTTCATGCCAGGGATCTCGCCTTTATAAGCAAGTTCTCTTAAGCAAATTCTACAAAGACCAAACTTTGAGTAAACGCCATGAGGACGTCCACATCTCTTGCAACGCGAATAAGCTCTAGTTGAGAACTTTGGTTTACGTTGTTGTTTTGCAATTAAACTTTTCTTTGCCATGTTTATTTCCTCCTAACTATTTACTGAAAGGCATGCCAAGTTCTTTAAGTAAGGCATATGCTTCTTCATCACTATTTGCGGTAGTAACGATAACAATATCCATACCTCTAACTTTTGCAACCTTATCGTATTCAATTTCTGGGAATATAAGTTGTTCCTTAATTCCAAGAGTATAATTTCCACGACCATCGAATGAGTTCTTAGAGACACCTCTAAAATCACGGACACGTGGAAGAGCGATTGAGACTAACTTATCAAAGAATTCATACATTCGGACTCCATGAAGAGTTACTTTGCAACCAATCGATTGACCCTCTCTTAATTTGAAAGGAGCAATAGACTTTTTAGCTTTAGTAACAATACATTTTTGTCCAGTAATTAATGCGATTTCTTCAACACATTCATCTAATCTCTTTTCATCTTGAGCAGCATCGCCAACACCAATATTAATAACA
>JBAYXD010000016.1:0-20422 GCA_041673725.1 Bacilli bacterium
AACCTGGAATGATTCCTTGCTTACTAAAAGTGAAACATAAAGACGAACCAGCCTATAAAAACATTAAAACCGTTTTAACGATTCATAATCCACTTTTTAAAGGTTACTTTAATCAAAGTTCTTTATGGGATTTATACGATTTACCAATTTGGCTTTACGAAAAAGGCGATGTTCAATTTGAGAATCAAGTTTCAACTTTAAAAGCCGGAATTCATTTTGCTGATAAAATTACAACCGTTTCGCCAACTCACGCTTTTGAACTTACGACTCCAGAAGGAAGTAAGGGATTATGGTATGAAATGGTTTTACGAAAAGATGATTTTATTGGAATCTTAAATGGAATGGATTATGGCGAATTTAATCCAAGTAAAGATAAATTAATTTATAAAGAATATAACGAAAAAGATTGTTTAGAAGGAAAAGAAGCTAATAAAATTGCTTTTTGTAAAGAACATGGATTAAACCCACAACAACCTTTATTTGCAGTTGTTTCAAGACTAACTAACCAAAAAGGTTTAGATTTAATGTTTGCCATGGCGGATTTTGTATCCAATAATGGTGGAACATTTGCGGTTTTAGGAAGTGGCGAAAAATATGCTGAAGATTATTTTAATACCATGATTCGTCGAAATCCAAAACATACCTATGTTTATATAGGATACAACGATGAAATCGCACATAAACTTTATGCATCTAGTGATTTTTTCATTATGCCAAGTGCTTTTGAACCTTGTGGTTTAGGGCAAATGATTGCGCAAAGATATGGAAGTTTACCAATTGTTCGTCGAACTGGTGGATTAAAAGATTCTGTTAATTGTTTTGATATTGAAAATCGAAATGAAGATAAAGCCGATGGTTTTGGCTTTGATAATTATAATATCATTGAAGCAATTGGTAGTTGCGCACGTGCGATGACAGTATATAGCGATAAAGCAACTCTTAAAAAGTTAGTCATTAACGCAATGAAGAAAGATAATACTTGGAGCAAGAGTGCGGCTAAGTATCTTGAAGTCTATCAAAGTATGCTTAAAAAATAGTTGGTATTTTGCTATAATGTTTCAGTAGGTTTGTTTTTAATTTGTTTTTAAATATTTAGAGAGTTAATGGTTGGTGGAAATTAATTATTTAAAACAAAATCTCAATTCGATTTAGGATCTACAAATTAAGTGTATCTATTGTTTTGATAGATAAATTAAGGTGGTACCACGTATAAAGCGTCCTTAAATTGGACGTTTTTTTATTCAAAAAGGAGAGTTTTATGAGTTTTGATTTCAAAAATGTAGAAGCAAAATGGTCGAAAGTATGGCTTGAAACTAAGGCATATTCTTGTGACACAAGTGATTTTAGTAAGCCTAAATATTACGCACTTGATATGTTCCCTTATCCTTCTGGACAAGGATTACATGTTGGTCATCCTGAAGGCTATACTGCAACAGATATTGTTGCTCGTATGAAACGTATGCAAGGGTTCAATGTTTTACACCCAATTGGTTGGGATGCTTTTGGCTTACCAGCTGAACAATATGCGATGAAAATGAATGAACATCCTTGGAATTTTACTAAGAAAAATATCGCTAATTTTAGAAGACAAATTCAAGCTCTTGGCTTTAGTTATGATTATGATCGAGAGGTAACAACTTGTGACCCAGATTACTATAAATGGACACAATGGATTTTCCTTAAATTATATGATAAAGGCTTAGCTTATGTTGATTATAAACCTGTTAATTTTTGCCCAGAACTAGGAACTGTCCTTGCAAATGAAGAGGTTATTGATGGAAAAAGTGAACGTGGTGGTTTCCCAGTTATTCGTAAACCAATGCGTCAATGGATGCTTAAAATTACTGCTTATGCTGATAGATTAAGTGAAGATTTAACTGGACTTGATTGGCCACAATCTACTGTTGATATGCAAAGAAATTGGATTGGAAAATCTAAAGGGACCGAAGTTATTTTTAAGATTAAAGGTTCAAATAAATCGTTTAAAGTATTTACAACCCGTGCTGATACTTTATTTGGTTGTTCTTATTGCGTTTTAGCTCCAGAACATCCACTTGTTAAAGAGATAACAACTAAGGATGAAGAAAAGAGTGTAAAGGCATATGTGGAAATGTGTTCGCATAAAAGCGACATGGAAAGAACCGAGTTAAATAAAGATAAAACTGGTGTTTTTACTGGGTCTTTTGCAATAAATCCAATTAATAATAAAGAAGTCCCAATTTATATTGGTGATTACGTTCTTGCTAGTTATGGTACAGGTGCAGTTATGGCTGTTCCAGCTCACGATGAACGAGATTATGCTTTTGCTAAAAAATATAATTTACCAATTCACCAAGTATTAGAGGGCGATATTAGTGAAGGTGCGTTTACTGGAGATAGTAAACACATTAATAGTGATTTCATTAATGGAATGAATATTAGTGATGCTAAAGAAGCGGTTACTAATAAACTTATTTCGTTAAAAGCCGGAAATTTTAAGATTAATTATAAGTTAAGAGATTGGCTATTCTCACGACAAAGATATTGGGGAGAACCAATTCCTATTTATGAATTTGAAGATGGAACTTTAGGAAGAGTAAAAGATAGTGAATTACCACTTGTTCTACCAGAAATGGATGAATATAAACCATCAGGTGATGGAACTTCTCCATTAAGCAGATGTACGGATTGGGTGAATATTAAAGTTGATGGAAAAGATGCAAAACGTGAAACAAATACCATGCCTCAATGGGCTGGAAGTTGTTGGTATTTTATGCGTTATATTGATCCAAATAATAAGAATTGTATTGCTGATAAAAAATTATTAGACCATTGGTTACCTGTTGATTTATATATTGGTGGTCAAGAACATGCTGTTCTTCATTTGCTTTATGCAAGATTTTGGACCAAGTTCTTATATGATATTGGAGTTACTAGTCATAATGAACCATTCCAAAAATTATTCCATCAAGGGATGATTTTAGGTGAAAATGGCGAAAAGATGTCAAAGTCTAGAGGGAATGTTGTTAATCCAGATGGTTGTATTGAAAAATATGGCGCCGATGCCTTAAGACTTTACGAAATGTTTATGGGACCACTTGAAGCAAGTCTTCCATGGTCAACAACCGGACTAGAAGGTGCAAAACGATTTATTGACCGTGTTTATCGTTTATTTGAAGATGAAGAGTTCAAGAAGAAGTTTACAAATAATAATGATGGTTCCTTAGATTATGTTTATAACGTAACAATTAAAAAAGTAACTGAAGACTTTGAAACACTTCAATTCAATACAGCAATTTCGCAAATGATGATTTTCATTAATGACGTTTATAAAGCTAAAACAATTTATGAACCTTATCTTGAGAATTTTGTGAAAATGTTTGATTGTATTTGCCCATTCTGTGGCGAAGAAATTTGGTCTATGCTTGGTCATAAAGAGTTGATTACCTATGCTAAATGGCCAACTTTTGATGAAAAGAAAACTATTTTAAGCACAATTAAAATTGCTGTTCAAGTTAATGGAAAACTTAGAGATACCATCGATATTGAAAAAGATTTGGATGATGAAAAAGTAAAAGAAATTGCTTTAAGTAGTGAAAATGTTAAAAAGAATATAGAAGGGAAAAATATTAAAAAGATTATTGTTGTTAAGAATAGAATCGTTAATATTGTAGCAATCTAAATATGAATATAAACCAAAGAATTAGTGATGAATTAAATTTAAAATTAACTAGCGTTGATAGTGCAGTTAAACTTTTAGATGAAGGGAATACCGTTCCTTTTATTGCTCGTTATAGAAAAGAAGCGACTGGTAATTTAACCGATGTTGATTTACGTAATCTTGAAGAAAGACTTATCTATTTAAGAAATTTGGATGAACGTGAACAAACAGTTTTAAAATCTATTGAAGAACAAGGGAAACTTACTGATGAATTAAAGGATAAAATATTAAACGCTGCAACGTTAAGTGAAGTTGAAGATTTATATCGTCCTTATAAACCAAAGAAGAAAACTCGTGGTTCAATTGCGCGAGAAAAAGGACTTGTTCCGCTTGCAAAAACAATAAAAGAGCAGGTTTCCGTACCTGATTTTGAAGAATACGTAAAAAGTTTTATTAATGAAGAAAAGAAAGTTAATACAAAAGAAGACGCTCTTAATGGAGCTCTAGATATCATTAGTGAAGATATTAGTGATGTTGCTGATTATCGAAAGTATATAAAACTTTTTATCTTTAATAATGGGTTAATTGTTACTAAGGAAGCACAAAAAGATGAGAAGGATACATATGCAATGTATGCTGATTATAAAGAGACAATAAAGTCTATTCCTGCTCATAGAATTCTTGCTATTAATCGTGGCGAAAAAGAAAAATGTCTCAAAGTGAAGCTCGATTATCATGATCAATTTATTAATGATCATATTGCTCAGGATGTTATTAAAAAAGATTTATATAAAGAGTATTTACATAATGCAATTGACGATAGTTTAAAAAGACTTATTTTACCAAGTGTTGAAAACGAAATTCGTTCAGATTTATTTAGTAAAGCCGAAGATAAATCAATTGAAGTTTTTAAAAAGAACTTATTTCAACTTTTAATGTATCCACCAGTTAAAGGTAGAGTAATTTTAGGATTTGACCCTGGGTTTAGAACTGGTTGCAAGTATGCTCTTGTCGATAAAAATGGTGTTCCAAGTTTGATTGGTCACTCATTTATTACTGCGAATTCAAGTAATGAAGTTGAACGTTCAGTAAAAGAAATTACTAATGTTTTGAAGAATAATAAAATTGATTATATTGCATTAGGAAATGGGACAGCATCGAGAGAATCTGAAGTTGTTTTAAATAAAATAATTAAAGATAACAATTTTGATACTAAGATTTTTATTGTTAATGAAAGTGGTGCTTCTGTATATAGTGCATCTAAGCTTGGTGAACAAGAATTCCCTAAACTTGCAGTTGAAGAACGTAGTGCAATTTCATTAGCAAGACGTGTTCAAGACCCACTTGCGGAATTAGTTAAAATTGATCCAAAAGCAATTGGTGTTGGACAATATCAACACGACATGGATGAGAAGAAACTTGATTTTAGTTTAAGTAATGTTGTTCAAGATGCTGTTAACGATGTTGGAATTAACATAAATACAGCTTCAGTCAGTTTGCTTAATTATGTTTCTGGTATTTCAAAGAGTTTAAGTAAGAGCATTTATGACTATCGAGTTAAAAATAAAGCTTTCCTTACTCGTGAAGAATTTAAGAAAGTAAAAGGAATGGGCGAGAAAGCCTTTGAACAATGTGCAGGTTTCTTAAGAATTATTGATGGCAAAAATCCATTAGATAATACAAGTGTTCACCCAGAAAGTTATGATGTAGCCAATAAAATTATCAAATTATGTTCTATCGATTTAGTAAAAGATTCTGATGAAGAAAGAAATCAAAAACTTGATAAATTTAATAGTGTCGCATTCATGCAACAAGAAAAAATAGGCCAAGAAACTCTTAAAGATATTATTGAAGAGTTAAGAAAACCTGGTAGAGATATTCGTGATGAAGTAAAACTTGTTGAACTAAATAATGATGTCAAAGATATTAAAGATTTAAAAGTTGGCATGATTTTAAATGGAACAGTTAGAAATATAATGGATTTTGGGATCTTTGTTGATATTAACGTTCACCAAGATGGTTTAGTCCATATTAGCGAACTCGCAAATCATTTTGTCAAAGATCCAGGTGAATTATTTAATGTTAACGATATTGTTAAAGTTAAAGTAATTGGCGTTGATGTAGCAAAGAAACGAATTAGTCTATCAATTAAACAGGTTGAAAAGTAGTTATAAAAAAGTAGAATATAGATATTCACGATACCTCATTTGAGGATTGTAGAAAGGAATTTTTATGGTATTAACTGTAGATTGTGGCAATACTTTAATAAAATTAGGATTATTTGATGGCGATTCACTATGTAACGTCTTCAAAATCAATACTAATCGAAATCGAAGTAGTGATGAGTACGCCAAAGAAATGAAGGATCTCATCAAAGTTGATAGTTTAGATGGAGCAATTGTTTCGAGTGTTGTGCCTCTTTTGACTCATGAATTAGTTTCAGCTATTAAACGAGCGTTTAAAGTAAATCCGCTCGTTGTAAATAAAGAATTAAAGACTAAATTACCTATTAAAATAGATAATCCTTCCGAACTTGGAAGCGACCTTTTATGTGGAGCTGTGGGCGCTTTGAAAAAATATAAATGCCCATTAGTTATAGCTGATTTAGGTACCGCAACTAAAATGTTTGTTATTGATAAAAATGGAAACATGATTGGTGGCATGATTTCAAGTGGAATGAAGATTAATCTTGAAGGATTAGTGCATAATACCGCTCAATTAATGGAGACTCCATTAGAAAAACCAAAAAGAATTATTTCAAAAAATACAAAAGAATGTATTCAATCAGGAATTGTTTATGGTCAAGCATTCATGGTAAGCGAATTTGCTAGACGTATGGAACAAGAAATTGGATACGAATTAGGGCGTGTTTTAACTGGTGGTTTTAGCGAAGTTATTAAAGACCAAATCGTCTGTTTTCATTATGAACCAAATTTGACGCTTGAAGGTTTATTTGAAATTTATAAGATGAATAGGTAGTTTTATGAAAAATAGAGCTTTACTAAAACAAATGGCAATTGATGCCTTGTTTATTGCGTTAATCGCAATTTTCACTTATGTCCCATATACAGGATACATTACTGTTGGACTAATTTCATTTACTACAATACATATTATTGTTCTTTTAGGAGCCGCATTATTTGGCTATAAAAGAGGTTTGTTATATGGTTTTGTTTTTGGATTATTGAGTTTAATTAAAGCGGTAGGATATCCTTCAACTGCTGATTATTTATTTTTAAATCCTTTTGTATCGGTTTTACCACGTGCATTATTTGGTTTAATTTCAGGATTAGTTTTTGATGTACTTAAAAAACATACTAAACCAAAAACCTTTAATGGATTAATGTTTCCGCTTTGTGGAGCATTAACTTTCCTTCATACTTTATTAACTCTAACTTGTCTTTATGTTTTTGGTGTTTTAGATATTTTTTCAATTTCAAAGTATCTTGGCTTGAGTTCAATTATTGAAGCAATCAATAATGGATATTCATCTCTTTGGGGATTTATCGGTGGATTTTTAGCGATAGGATCCGTTTTTGAGATAATTATTGCGATTATTGTCGTTCCTTCTATTTACTTACTTGTTAAATCAAATTATGATATAAATAGTGTTGAAAAAACAAATAAAAGTTAGATACAGAGGATAAATTATGGATTACAAAAAACTAGTCGAAGGTTACAACGAGATAGCAACCAAAACACTACAAGGTCTTATTAAGATTGATAGTGTTTATGACCAGAAAAGTGTTTCAGTAGAGAAACCTTATGGTGAAGGTGTGGCTAAAGCTTTTGAATATATGAAAAAACTTGCAACTAACGATGGTTTTAGTGTTGATATGTGTGATGGCCATTGTATTGAAATATCTACTGGAAGTGGAGAAAAAACGATTGGTATTTTTGCACATTTAGATGAAGTTCCTATTAGTGGCGATTGGAAATATCCCCCATTTGGTGGAGAAATTCATGATGATGTTATGTATGGTAGAGGAACTAGTGATGATAAAGGTCCTGCAATTGCTGCTTATTATGCATTAAAAGCATTAAAAGATAATAATTTGATAAATGGTTTTAAGGTTAAACTTGTTTTAGGGGGAGATGAAGAAAGAGGTTCTTCATGTCTTGCTTATTATTTTCATACTTTACATAAACCTGATGTTACTTATGGTTTTACGCCTGATGGCGATTTCCCATTAATTTATGGCGAAAAAGGGATTCGTGATTACACTTATAAAGGTCACGTTAAACTTGGACCAGTTATTTCAATTAAAGCTGGTGTTGCGCCAAATGCTGTTATTGATAGCGCAATAGTTAGAACCAAAAATGGTAAAGAATTAAAAGAATATTTAGAAAATAAAAAGAATATTAAATATAAAATCGTTAAAGAAGAAGATAATGATATTATTACTGTTGAATTTATAGGTGTATCCGCACATGGATCAACTCCAGAACTTGGAATAAATGCAGGTTTAATTATGTGTAATGCTTTAGGCGATTGCTTTAATATTCCATTATTGTTAGATTTTGCTAAAAAATATAAAGATCCAAATGGCCGTAATTTAAATGCTTGTTATGAAACTAAATATCTTGGATTAACAACCTATAATGTTGGCATGATTTCTTATAAAAACGAGATGTTCAATTTTGTAGTTAATTTTAGATACCCAGAAAACGTTAATAGTGATGATGTGATTTCGCAAATTCAAGCTAATTCTAATTTACCAATTTTCCCAGATGAAATACCTGCTCCTGTTGTTTATTTTGATCCAGATAAAACTGAATTTATTAAAGTACTTGCTAAGGTTTACGTTGATGAAACTGGCGATACTAAAAATAAACCAATGACTATTGGTGGCGGAACTTACGCTAAAGAAGCAAAGAATACTGTTGCTTTTGGTTCTCATTTCCCTGGCAAAGAAGATAGAATTCATGGTGCTGATGAAAAGATTGATATGGAAGATTTCTTAGGTAGCATGCCACTTTATGCACATGCAATCTATGCTTTAGGTAATATTAAATAATGCGTGTAAAGTTTAAAAGATGGGCTGTTGATTATTTAGAAGAATCTAAAATAAATCAATTTAATTTATTAGATGAGGATAAAGAAAAAATATCCTCTTTTATTTGCGAAAAAAAGACGTTTATTGAAATAGGTCCTGGTAAGGGCGAATTCATTTTAAGTCTTGCTGCTAGGTTTCAAAATTACAACTTTATTGTTATTGAACTAAATAAAACAATAGCTGGAATTTGTTTAAAGAAAATTGATGAATCTAAACTAACTAATGTGAAACTAGTAGCTGGAGATTTTTATAAATTTGCTAATCAAATTGAGAAGAATTCGATTGAAGGTTTATTTTTAAATTTTAGTGATCCATGGCCAAAACATCGTCATGAAGGGCGAAGATTAACCAGTGAAAGATTCTTATTGAATTACGCTTATATATTAAGAATTGGAGGGAAAATATATCAAAAAACTGATAATTTTAATTTATTTTCTTATTCTTTAAGCATGTATGAAGAGTGTAATTGGCCTATAATCCAAAAAGATTTAGAGTATAATAAACTAGATGATTTTGATGCTGAAACTGAATATGAAATTAAATTTAAATCAAAAGGCAACAAAATATATCGAGTAATTGTTGAAAATACAAAAGATACAAAAGTTAGGGAACAAGAAAATGAAATACGCGATTTATTATAACTACAAAACTGTTGGTGATGTTTTACTTATTGTTTTTGATGCAAACAAAAACCCTAACAAAATAATTAAAAAAGATGATGTTGTTGCCTTATATAAAGATAATGAATTAGTTGGCTATAATATTATTGATATAAGCGAACTAGTAAAAATTAAAGTAAATGGTTTATTACCAGTTGTTAATGAAAAGCTTTTAGCAATCATTAATGATAAATTAAAGAATGCAAATTTTGAACCATTGCCAGAACAAAAAGAATCTGGATTTAAAGTTGCAGAAATTGTTGAATGTGAAGAACATCCTGATTCAGAACATTTGCATGTTTTAAAAGTAAATGTTGGCGAAGAAAAACTTTTAGATATAGTATGCGGTGCTTTTAATGCACGTGTTGGGTTAAAGTGCGTGTGTGCGACTCCATATGCATTCATGCCTAATGGACAACAAATTATTCCTGAGAAATTACTTGGGATTCAATCTAATGGAATGTTATGTAGCGGTCGAGAACTTAATCTTCCTGGTTACGAAAACAAACATGGTTTATTAGAGCTTGATGATAATTATATGATTGGTAGCGATTTTTTTAAGGAAATGTAACATTTTTGGAAAATCGTGTAAATTTTCAGTAAAGTTTTCATTTTTTTTACAAAATGGTATAATATTCATGGTTGGGAGGATGTAACTATGGATAACTTAAAAGACCGTGTGACGATTTATGAAGTAGCAAAAGCTAGTGGAGTATCTCTAGCTACAGTTTCTCGTGTAATTAATAATAGTGATTCTGTTAAAGATCAAACGAAGAAAAAGGTTTTAGCTGTTATTAAAAAACTTGGATATAAACCTAGTGGTTTAGCTCAAGCTTTAGCAACGAATAAAACAACTAATATTGGTGTTATTATTCCAAGTGCAAACTATGTATATATTTCAAACTTACTCAATGGTATTTGTGAAGTTTGCCGTGATAAAGGATTTAGTGTTTCGCTTTATACAACGTCTCATTCAAGAGAAGACGCATTATCTTGCCTTGAAAAGGTAATTAAATCACATGTCGATGGTGTCATTGTTTTTGATGATGAATTAGGGCCAGATGATTTAGTTATTTTTAACTCTTATGCAGTGCCTGTTATTGCAATTAATAACAATTTTACTGCTAGTAAGATTGGTTCAATTAGTTTTGGTTATGAACATTTAATCAAATCTATTATCAAAGACTATTTCAACCGTGGAGATAAGAAGATGACTTTCTTACATGTTCATAATGCCGGTCAACTTTTAGCTCGTGTTGAAAACGCATTTATTAAGACTCATATTGAAGTTGATAGAGAGTATGATATTATGAATTGTGATGATAGTTATACTAGAACCTATCGAGACTTTATGGAAAGATTTAAAACAACCCATAAGGAATATGTTATTGCTTATCGTGATTCAATTGCGGCTGCTGTACTTAATGCAGCAACTGATAGTGGACTTAGAGTTCCAGAAGATATTGAAGTCCTTTCAATTATTGGAACCAAATATAGTAATATTATTCGTCCACAAATTAGTAACATGTTTATCGATAATCAAGAAGTTGGTCGTAGAGCGATGTATATGCTTATTGATTTAATTAATGACCAATTAGTAGACAAACAATATAAGTTTGAATCAGTTTATATCAAAAAAGATTCAACTCGTTTCTAATAATTAGTATAATAATTTAGTATTGTCTAGGAGGACATTTTATTATGGATATTTACGATACGTTTATTCGTTCGATTACAGATTTTCCTATTAAAGGAATTAATTTCCGTGATATTACTCCGCTTTGCGCTAATGGTGATGCATTTCACCAAGTAATAATGGATTTAAATAAAGAATTACCATCATATGATAAGTACGATAAAATCATATGTGCTGAAAGTAGAGGATTTATCTTTGGAGCTCCACTTGCAAGTTCAAACAATAAAGGTTTAGTTCTTGCGCGAAAACCTGGAAAACTTCCAAAGGTCGGTTATCGTGAGACTTATAAACTTGAATATGGTGAAAATACAATTGAAATACCAGAAGGAGCAATTAAACCTGGTGATCGAGTTATCATTCTTGATGACTTAATTGCGACTGGTGGTAGTGCTAAAGCAATGGTGGATTTAGTTCGTCAAGCTGGTGGCACACCAATTATGGCTTTATTCTTAATCGAACTTCGTAGTTTACAAGGATATAAAAAGCTTGGTATTCCAACAAAAGCAATTGTTAGTTATGGACTTCATCAAGGTGATTTACTTCAAATTGATAATAACCACGAAAATTTGGTTAGATTTGTTTCAAAAGCCAGTGAAGAAGAGCTCAATTGCAAAGATAAAAATGATAAAGATTTAATTATAAATAAGAAAGATATTATTTCAATCGTTCAAAAGGATGCTGATGGACGTTTGACATATGTGAGGTATAGAGATTAGTTATGGCAAATATTATAGATGATTTGAATTGGCGTGGACTTATTAAAGATTATAGTGATGAAAATAAGATGAAGGAGTTACTTGATACTCCACAAACCATATATTGTGGTTTCGATCCAAGTGCTGGTAGTTTACACATTGGCAATTTTGTTATGATTTCAATTTTAATGAGATTACAACAAGCTGGTCATAGAATTATCGCTGTAGTTGGTGGAGCAACCGGAATGATTGGTGATCCAAGTGGTAAGAGTAAAGAAAGAAATTTACTTGATAAAGATACCGCAAAAAAGAACACTGAATCAATTCGTAATCAATTATCAAAATTCTTAGATTTAGAAGATCCTAAAAAGGGTATTTTAATCAACAATTATGATTGGTTATCAAAGATTAGTTTACTTGATTATCTTCGAGACTATGCGAAGTATTTCAATGTTAACTATATGATTAACAAGGATATTGTTAAGAGCAGATTAGAAGCAGGAATTAGTCTTGCAGAATTCTCTTATATGACTCTTCAATCAATTGATTTTTTACATCTTCACCAAAGTGAAAAATGTAATATTCAAATTGGCGGTAGTGATCAATGGGGAAATTTAACTGCTGGTCTTGAATTAATTCGTAAACTTGAACCAGAAGCAAGATGCGAAATTATGACTGCAAATTTAATTACTCGTAGTGATGGTAAGAAATTTGGAAAATCTGAAGATGGTGCTTTATTTTTAGATTCTAAACTTACGTCGCCTTATAAACTTTATCAATTTTTTATTAATCAAAGCGATGAAGATAGCGTAAAGTATTTAAAAGTTTTCACTTTCTTATCAAAAGAAGAAATTACTGAAATTGAAAAAGAACATTTAGCAAATCTTGGTCAAAGAATTGCCCAAAAACGTTTAGCCTATGAAGTCACAAAAGAAATTCATGGTGAAGAAAAAGCTAATGAAGCAATTGCGATGAGCGAATGCTTATTTAAAAATGATTTTTCATCTTTAAAAGAAGACCAAGTTGAAGAATTATTCCCAAAAAATATGATTATTAATATGGATAAGGAATTACCTTTAGCAGATTTACTTGTTGAAACCAAAGCTGCTCAATCAAAACGAGAAGCTCGTGAGTTTATAAAAAATGGCGCAATTTTAATTAATGGCAACCAAGAAAAAGATGAAAATAAAGTCTTTGGTGCCAAAAATGGATTATTTAATAAGTATCTTATCTTAAGACGTGGTAAGAAAAATTATTATTTAATTAAGTACTAGATTTAAGTATAAAATTAACAAAATTCCATGCTTTTACCGCATGGAATTTTTTTGTAGCATAAATGCGACAATAAAAAAGGAACCCGAAGGTTCCTTCAATTTGCTTAAAACTATAATAAACGGTTGTAGTATTCAACGATTTGAGATTCTTGAATATCTTGTGGTAATTCAGTTCTTTCTGGTAATCTTAAATACTTTGAAGCCATCTTTTCCTTATCAGTTTCGACGTACTTAACGGTAACTGGGTGGGCTTCTAATGAAGCTTTGATAACAGCCATTGATTTGCTGTTGTCTTTGACACTAATTACATCGTTAACATCGCAAAGTGAACTTGGAATATCAACTTTCTTTCCATTAACACAAATGTGTCCGTGGTTAACAAGTTGTCTAGCAGCTTTACGAGTTGAAGCGAAACCTGCACGATAAACGAGGTTATCTAATCTTGATTCAAGAATTCTCATGAAGGCAAGACCAGTAACAGCTTTTGACTTAGTAGCAATGATGAATAATCTACGGAATTGTCTTTCGTTAACTCCATACATTGATCTTAACTTTTGCTTTTCAGCTAATTGTTTACCATATTCAGATTGTTTCTTCTTATCTTGTCCGTGTTGACCTGGAGCATAGGCTCTCTTTTTAAGTTCAACTCCGCTTTCAAGAATAGAATAGTTTAAACGTCTAGATTGCTTCCAAATTGGTTTAGTATTTTTCATATGTAAATACTCCTTTCTTTATATACGCACATAAAGATTGGATTCAAATTCCATTCTTCGACTGAAGTAATTAGAGATTTCACCTTTTAAGCGTAGGTTACTTTGCTTCCATATAGGTTACTTCATCAGACAAGAAGTATTTAAATGCTTCACTTATATGCTCAAAAATTATACAAAGTTAAGGCCATCTTTGCAAGTTTTAATTCATTTTTCTTTTGTGTTTTATTGACTTCACAGGTATTTTACCAAAAATATCATATCTAGTGGGCATTTTTTAATATAAAAATATATGATTTTGAATAGTAAATAAGTTCCTTTTAGTATAAAATACTAAATGTAAGTAAGAAGGTAATAATATGAACGGAAATAACGCAAATCAAAATACTGGCATGATTATACTAATTGTTGCCTGCATAATTGTTGGGATAATTTTAATAGTAACGGCTTGTCTTTTACTAGATAAATATGTTTTTAGTAAACGAAGATGCAAGAAAAATCTCAAAGCACTTGAAAGAAAGTTTGAGTATTTACATGCTTTGTTAACTGGTCAAGATTATCAATATGTTCAAAGAATTGAAATTATTTCTCGTACAAACTTACTTTATAGTGATATTTATAGCGTTTACTTCAAACGTTATAAAGATATCCGTGATACTCAAGAAGTTGCTTATCAAAATGTTTTAAATGAATTAACTCATCTTTTAGATAAATCAAATGTTAAAGAATTTAAGAAAACCTATCGTAATTCAGCAAAGGTTTTTGCTGCTTATGAAGAATTGGTTAATAACTTTAATAGTGATTTGATGGGCGTTATTAAGCCTGAAGAAGATGCTAGACAAAATAGCTTGGGTTTAAAGGATGCTTATCGTGATGTTAAATCAAAATATAATTCAAAAGAAGAAGAATTAGCCTTTGTTAACGATACTTTTAGTAAGGTATTTACTGCTCTTGATGAGAGATTTACCCGTTTTGAAGCATTAATTGAAACCGCTGATTATGATGAAGCAAATAATTTATTACCTGAAATTAGTGATGTTATTAAAGCTTGCGATAAATTAATTGATACAGTTCCACCTTTATTAAAAAGAGCGAACGAAATTATTCCAGATGAATTAAAAGCTGCTAGTGATCATTATGACAAGATGATTAGTGAAGAATTCCCTCTTAAACACATTAATTTTGATCGAATTAAAAACGATGTTGAATTAGGATTAGGTGAAATTCAAAGCAATCTTAAAGATCTAAAGATTGCTAATTGCGATAGTCGTCTTAATGATTTAGAAGATGAAATTAAAGAAGTTGAAGAATTACTTGCAAAAGAAGAAGCGGCTGCTCAAGAGTTCAATGAAAATTGCGACCGAATCTATGGTTCTTTCAATAATCTTGAAAAAGAATTTATTAAGGTTAGAAATAATCTTGCTAAATATTCTAAATTTTATATTGTCGATGAAGCGCATTTACAAGAATTAAAAGATATTCAAAAAGAACTCGATGATGTTAGTAAAGATAAACGAAGACTTGATATGTATGTCCATTCACTTGAGAAAACTCCATATACAGTTTTAATTGTTAAGATGAGAGATTTAGATAACGGAACCAAGGATTTATTCAATAGATTTAATAAATTTAAGGAATATTTAGCTTCTCTTAAGATTGATACTGAAAATGCTTTTGTTACAATTAATAACTTATACTTCAAGTTAAAAGAGCACGAAGAAACCTTACGTAATTTAAATAACGAAGATTTTAGTGATAAGTTCAATGATGATTTAGATAAATCTTATAAAATTATCGATGATACCTCAATTTTACTTAAGACCATTCCAATTAATGTTAACTTAGTTAATGCTAATATTCATGAATTAAATGATAAAACTAATTTAATATTTACTCGTACTGATGAAGCTAAAAAATATTATGATCTTGATCAAGAAGAAATTATGTTTATGAATCGTGAAAGAGTTAAATTCAGTGATGTTAATATTCAACTTTCACAAGCAGAGAATTTATTCTTAAATGGTGATTATGCTCAATGTTATCAAATGGCAGAAGATGTCATGAAGAAGATTGAAGCAAAAGATAACTTAGAAGAGCAAAACTAGTATGATTTATTTCGATAATGCCTCAACTACCGCACCTCGATGCGAAGTTTTAGAAGAGTTTAATCGTGCCTCAAAAGAGAACTTTGCTAACCCAAATTCTATTCATCGTTTAGCTATGGAAAATAACGCTAACATCGAAAGAATTAAAAATAATATTTTAAAGAATCTTGGATTAAGCCAAAGAATGTATGATGTTATTTTTACAAGTGGTGCAACTGAATCAAATAACCTTGGTATAAGAGGCTTTTGTTTACGTAATAAAAAAAGATTTAATCATATAATGACTTCTGTTTATGAGCATTCTAGTGTTTTAAATGTTTTTAAAGAACTTGAAGAAGAAGGTTTTAAAGTTGATTACATCAAAGTAAATAAAGATGGTGTTATCGATTATGATGACCTTAAAGCACATCTTGATGGTAAACCAGTATTTGCGTCTTTTATGTGTGTTAATAACGAGATTGGAACTGTTAATAATTTAGCTGAATTAAGAAAAATAATTGGACCAGATAGTGTGTTACATAGTGATTTAGTTCAAGCAATTGGTAAAACTAAAATTGATTTTAGTGTTTTAGATTTATTTACTTTTACTGCTCATAAAATTAATGGTTTAAAAGGTTGTGCGGTTTTAATTAAAAAGAAGAATATTCAAATTGAGAAGATTTTATTTGGTGGCGAACAACAAGGTGGGATTCGTGGTGGAACCTTAGATTTTCCATCAATTAGTGCTTTTAATGTTGCTCTTGAGCTCTTAAAAAAAGAAGAGAATGATGAATATAATCGCGTTAATGAAATTCGTAATTATTTAATTAGTGAACTAAAAAATATACCTGGAGTTGTAATTCATGGATTTAAGAGTTGCTGCCCATATATTTTAAATATTAGTTTAGTTGATAAAAAAGCTTCGGTTGTTGTTGAAGGTTTATCGAATAAAGATATTTTTGTTAATAGTGAATCAGCATGTTACTCAAAACGTGATGCAAAAAGTTATGTTCTTGAAGCGATTGGTTGCGATGATAAAGAAGCAAGTAATCCAATTAGAATTTCTCTTGGTAGAACAAATACTATTGATGAGGCCCATATTTTTGTAAAAGAGTTTAAAGAAATTTTAGACTCTATTAGGAGTTAATATGAACTATAATTCTATAATTATTCGTTTTGGTGAGATGTCGACAAAAGGGAGAAATAAAAAAGATTTTATTTTTTCTTTAGCACGTTCAATTCGTGATAATTTAAAACCTTTTGAAGACAAATATTCGATGCTTATTCGTCATGATCATATTTATATTGATTTAAAAGAAGATAATTTAGATATTATAAAAGAACTTAAAGAAATTCCTGGAATGTATAGTTTTTCTTTATGCTTAAAAGTTACTGATGCAATTGATTTAGATTCGATTAAAGAAATTGTTTTAAAAGAAATCAAAACTGAGCCAGGGAAAACTTTTAAGATGAATACCCGAAGAATTGATAAATCTTATCCTTATACAAGTGATGATATTAATCGAGAGATTGCTGGTTACATTTTAGGAAATAGTGATTTAAAAGTTGATGTTCATAAACCTGATATTTTATTTGGTATTGAAATTCATAGCGAAGGATTTTATTTATTTACTCAAACTATTAAAGGAATGGGTGGATATCCAAAAGGTTCGATTGGTAGAGGACTAATGATGATTAGTGGTGGAATTGATTCACCAGTTGCGTCATTTTTGCTTCTAAAACGTGGAGTTGAATTAAGTTTCATACATTATGCTTCACCTCCATATACAAATAGTGGAGTTATTCAAAAACTTGTCGATTTATTAACAGTTTTAACTGAATATCAAACTAAAATTAAGCTTTATATCGTTCCATTTACTAAACTTCAAGAAGAAATCTATAAATATAGTGATGAAGGTTATCCAATTACGATTATGCGTCGAATGATGTATCGAATTGCAGTGAAGTTAGCTGCTGAAAAACATATTCCAGTAATTTGTACTGGAGAATCCATTGGCCAAGTTGCAAGTCAAACTCTAGAAAGCATGAACGTAATTAATGAAGTTACAAATATGCCAGTTATTAGACCATTAGCAACAACAGATAAAGTTGATATTATTAAAATTGCTAAAGATATTGGTACTTATGATATTTCAATTCGTCCATTTGAAGATTGCTGCACTATCTTTGCACCTGTAAAACCAAAGACAAGCCCTCATCTTGATGTTTGTGTTGAAATTGAAAAGAAATTTGATTATGAGACACTTGTCGATGATTGTGTTAAAAACGTTGAACTTAAAGAAATTAAGCGAGACCTATAGAAATCAACAACAAAAAAAGACAGCATATATTGCTGTCTTTTTAATTTTTATGATTTAGAAGACTAGGCTTTTTTAGAAATAGCAACTAAAGCTTTGAATCCTTCTGGATCATGGATAGCGATTTCGCTTAACATCTTTCGATTTACATCGATTTTGTTAACCTTTAAACCATGCATGAACTTGCTGTATGAAATATCATTCATTCTGCAAGCAGCATTAATTCTCTTAATCCATAACTTTCTGAAGTCATTCTTTCTATCTCTTCTTGAAACATAAGCATAACGGTTACTATGCATGACTTGCTCTTTGGCAGTCTTGAATAATAAATGTTTACTTCCGAAGTAACCTTTAGCTTGTTTTAAAACTCTTTTTCTTCTTAAATGTGTAACTTTTCCACCTTTGACACGCATATTTGGTTCCTCCTATTTTTGAATGAGATATTTAATTCTCTTGTAATCAGATTGACTGACTGAAGTTGTCTTCATTAAATGTCTCTTTTGTTTTGTTGTCTTATGTCTCATGATGTGATTAACATAAGCATGATGTCGTCTAACTTTTCCCGTACCTGTGACACTAATTCTCTTTAAAAGTGCACGTTTTGATTTCATTTTTGGCATAAAAATTTCCTTTCTCTTCCTACTTTTTGGTTTTGCTATTTACGATGCAGGATAACCAACGCCCATCAAGCAATGGTTTATCTTCAACTGTACCGTAATCTTTAACGTAGTCTAAGAACTTATTTAAAACTACTTCTCCAACATCAATGTGGGCCATTTGTCTACCTCTATAGCGGACTCTGACCTTAAGTTTATTACCTTCTTGTAGGAATTTTGTTGCTGCTTTCACTTTAGTTAATAAATCATGTTCACCGATTTGTGGAGTAAGTTGAATTTCCTTAAGCTCTATAATCTTCTTCTTTGAGTTGACTTTGTTTTGTCGTTCTTGTTTTTGTTGCTCAAAACGATATTTTCCATAATCAATCAATTTGCAAACTGGAGGATTTCCATTTGGTGCGACACAAAGTAAGTCTAATTCATATTCTTCAGCTTTCTTCATGGCATCATAACGGCTTAGTACTCCGAGTTGTTCTCCATTAGGTCCAATTAAACGGACTTGTGGAAAATGAATTCTTTCATTAACAATGTCACCATTATACTTATCGTATCTTGGTTTTCGATCCATATTTGGATTATTAAACGTAGCTATAAATTACTACCTCCCAATAAATAAAAAACGCACTGACCTAGAAGTAGTGCGCTCATTAACAAATATAATTTTAGTAGCTATATGACCAATTTACCAAGTAAATCTGGTGAGAAGCGAGCGCATCTCTTTCTACGTACTTTAATATAATATAGAGATTGACTTCGAAAATCAAGGATATTTCTAATTTTATACACAAATACACTAATTTTGTGAATTTTAGGTTTTTTTAAGAAAATAACTAAATATTTGCAATTCCTCACGATACTACTTATGAAAGGTGCAAATATGCTACTTTTCACAATAGTGGGTGGATGGTGGAGCTTTGGAGGACGCTCTCCATAGATTCAAAGTTAATGGCAAAGAAATTTGCCCTTAAAATTAAAATGTTACGGGCCAAAATATGGCTCGTAACAAGAATTTACATTTATATCTTACTGAGAAAGTAAGATAAAAGCAAGCCATCCACTTGCTTTGGGCATTCTCTAATAAAAAAAGATGTAGTCAATTTGGCATTTTGTACCAAAATCCAGTGAACTTAATCACCACCCTACATGTTTATTTATTAAATCAAATTAATTGTTTACCGTCAAGTGTGCCATATTTTTCATATAGTCTATAAATTTATTTGTTTTGACGATTTAAGTAAGTTAATTTAAGCTTTTTTTATATTGCTATTCACTAGTTCAATTGCTTGCTTTCCAGTTATATAATCAATATTCATTTCAAGTATTGTTAAAGCGTTCATAGATGAATTAATCTCTTTGTCGCGTGATTCGATAGTTTCTTTTGGTGAATACTTTGTGGCAAGTGTGCGAATCGCATTTAGTTTAGTGCTTTGATTGTTAACGATATTAACTTTTCCATAAACGATAACGCTTTTAAAAAAAGTAGTAAATTTTTCAGGAACAATTTGATCTTTATCTATTACGCAAAAAGAGACCATATTATTCTTTTTTAATGCTTCAATTTTCTTTCCTTCTCCAGCGCCATGAAAATAGATTTTATTGTCGTCATAAACATAACTAATTGGAACAGCATATGGGTAGCCATTTTCAACTTCAATTGCTAAAACGCCACTAG